>JANOKK010000417.1:0-7784 GCA_031419255.1 Betaproteobacteria bacterium | reverse complement strand
TCGGAATCGCGGCGTTGACCAGCCCACCAGGGTACGGATCCGTAAATGCAAGGCCGGTGATGGCGGAGCCTGCATTCGGATTCGTTACGGTGATGGTCATCGTCGATGTGCCGCCAGGAATTATCGCGACTGGAGAAAATGCCTTTGTCGCTGTTGGCGGTGTAAGGGTTGTGACGTTCAGCGTTGCCGTTGCAGGTGCACCGGTGCCGCCGTTTGTGGAGCTGATATTCCCGGTGGTGTTGGAGTGATTTCCCGTTGTTGCCGTCACAACGTTTGTTGTCAACGTGCAGCTTCCGCCTGGCAACAAGGTCGCGGCTGATAGACCCAACGTCGTTCCCGACGCGGCACCGCCGACCAGGGTTGCGCTTGAGCCCGCTGTGCAACTCAATGTCGTATTGGGAAAAGGCGTTACGTTCGCCAAACCCGATCCCATGGGATAAGTATCGGTAAACGCTACACCGGTCAGTGTTGTCCCGGCGTTTGGATTGGAGACCGTAATTCGCAACTGTGACGCAACGTTCGCGCTGACGGATGGCGGATTGAACGATTTCGTTGCCAACGGATTGGCGATTACTGTAAGCATCGCTGTGTTGCTCGGGCTTCCCGCAGTCACTGTCTCCGTGGAATTCACTCCGCTGGTGGTGTTGGATTGAACACTGGCAGTGGTACTGGTGATATTCACCGTGATGGTGCAATTTGAGTTCGCTGCGAGCGAACCACCCGTGAGCGAAACCAACGCACTGGCCGCGACAGCAGACACCGTTCCGCCGCCACAGTTGCCGACGACACCTGGCGTCGCCGCGACCTGCATCCCGACCAACATATCCGTGAAATTGACGTTGGTCAGCGGCGTCGCCAGTGTATTGGCGATTACAAGCGTCATAACAGTGGTTTGACCCGACGTTATCGTCGCGGGCAAGAATGATTTCGTGATACCCGGTTTGCCCACGGAAAGTGTGGCGGACGCAACACCGCCGGTTCCTGCATTGGAAGACGAGACGTTTCCGGTCGTGTTGGTGATGTTTCCCGATGCACTGCCCGTCACGTTCACAGATATCGTGCAACTCGAGCCCGGCGCGAGTGTCGCGCCCGCACCGCCGAGGCCAATGGTTGAGCCATTTGCCGCGCCCCCGGTAATGGTTCCGGGCGTCCCGCCCGAGGTGCAAACAATCTGCGGATTCGGCGAAGACGTGTTGGTGATGGTACCGGGGTAGGTATCGCCAAAAACAACTCCAGTGATGGTCGCGCTATTGCTGGCCGGATTCATCACATCGATCGACAGGACCGATGTGCCGCCGACTTGGATCGGGTTTGGCGAAAAACTCTTGGCAATTGTAGGTGCCAGCGTAATCGTGGCCGTATTGGCGGAACTCGACGACGAATAACTTTGCGCGAGCGTCTGGCCGGAGTATGCGATCTGAACAACGTTATTGATCGTCGTTCCAGAGGGAACAGCATTGATGACAACGTCGAATTCGACAGACGTCGCAACGCCAGTCGCCAGACTACCGCCAACCGTTCCGTTTGCCCCCGTGCCAAGGCGAAATACCACGCGGTTTGGTCCAGTGAGAAATTCTGCCTGATCATCCAACGCGCCGGAAGTGTCGGATTTCACCCCGGCGTTTGGCCCGGTTACGATTCGCAATGAATTTGGGCTGTAGGTTGTTCCCGCAGGGATCGGATCCGTCAATATGACGTTGGTGCCCGTATCCAATCCGGTATTTGACAATGAGATGTTGTAACGCAGCGTTTCACCGGGCAACAACAGGCCACCGTTCACATCGATTGCCGTTTTGACAATATTCGGGGTAATGATCGGCACATACAATTGCGTGCCAAAGGTAATCACGCCGATATAGATGTTTTCGCTGGTGGTCTGGGCGCGGATGGTTGCGCTGGTCGACCCATTCGGCATGACGCCAGTCGGTATCTGAATTCGGTCGATATCCAGCCCGAGATTATTAACGTAATTTGGGAATCTCCCGGGAAGGTTTGCACCCAGTTCTGAAATCGTCGAGTTATAAAATTGTCCCGCTGGATTCTGGGCATCCGTGATCGCGACCCCATTCAAGCTGAATGTGTCGCCACCGAAACCCTGGTCACCGTCATACACAACAATGCCCATTTTGGCATCGACCGGGCCGGATAGCGGAGTGAGAAAACCAGACGGCGTAATGGTGATGGGCGTGCCGCAGGAATTGCAGTTTTGCATCCCGTCATACACCACCAAATTGCGAAGCAGCTCGCTGTTGTTCTGATACACAACCACCATGCTCCAGCCGCCCCAATTGTTTGCGCCGACATCCGCTTGCACGTTTGCGACTGTATAAACACCTGCACCGCCGACGCTTACCAGATTAGTAATGTTGGCAAATCCCTGATACTGATTATTAGTGCTGGTATCAAGCACACTCGCGGTGATCGGCGTATAGCCGAAGGCACCTGGTGTGCTGAGAAGCGCTTGATTTCTCGCGGCATTTGTGGACTTGGCTCCCCAATACAGCCCCGCGAACAACACAGTCGATCCTGCCGGCATACCCAACGTCGCTGAACTGGAATTGAAGGTCGAAGGATCGCTATCGATGTCGACAAATGCCATCGTAAAGTTATTGTCGTCGCCCGCACCGCCTGCCCTCGCGGTATCGCAAAGCGGGTCACCAGACCCGGCCGCCGGACTTGTCGCAGGACAGTGCAGAAGCGTATTACCAATCAACTTGAGCTCGCCGTTGGTATTCACCGAATAGCGCACGGCAAATGTTCGATCGGCATAGGCGCTCGTCGCAAAGAACAACGCAAAGAGCAGCGCTATTCCATTGCGCGCAGTTGCGATGAACAGCCGATTGGTTGCGAATGTCTTCAGCGAACGCATTGTCAATTTGTCCCGATATTGTCTGCGGCGCGAACCGGATGCGCCGGTGCAGTTGCGGGCGTGTTTTTGTCAGAACGGGTCGCAAAGAGATCCTCATCAAACTTGTAGCGCAGACGCAAGTAGACGCCCTTGTTCGTATATTCGCCGGAGGTCAGGTCGTCATCGCGGTAGCCAAACACGTTATAGCCGCCAGATACCCAAAGGTTTTCCATGACCATGAAGCCGAGTTCGAGCCCCAACCCATATTGTTTGGATTGCGCTCCCTTGCCAAACATCGACGACACATTGACGCCAATGTCCCAGCGTGGCGCGAATTCCCATATCGCACGTCCGGAAATCAATTGGGCATTGTTCTTTGTCGCAAGGTTGTTGGATTTCTCGTTCACCCATTTGGCGGCGTACCTGCCGGAAAAAATGTAGGGGCGTCGCGGTTGCCAATTGGCATGGATTGAAATCATCTCAACAGTGCGCTTGAGATCAATGCCAGTTTGCGTGGAGTCGCGTTCCGTGCGATGCTCAACGCGCCCAAGCGCATTCCATTTGTCGGTATCGGTATCGCGATAGGCGACACCCAATTGCAGCCGTTCCTGCTCATTTTCACCGGTGCTTTGGCCCTTATTCTTGATAAGAGAAAAGGTATTGCGACCGAGCAGTGTCCAGTCCCGATCGATCTTTGCGGCACCCGCCAATGTCGACAAAATCGAATCCGAGCTGTGGCTGGTGCGCAATTCAAGGCGCGATGACGCCTTCCACAGCGGATTGGCCGAATATTCAATTCCAAACGTTGCAGCAGTGGACTCCGCGTCGCCCTTACCAGACAACGCATGCACACGCTCGAAACCAGTCTGCAATTGCAATCCTGGGGATAAGATCCACAAATTGCGCAGGCCAATCGCGGCCTCGGCGTCGCCACCTGATATTGCGTCGCGAATGCGGTACTCACTGAAAACGCTGCCATCTTTGATGTAATCGACATTGACGCCGACGACACTGGAGTTTTGGCGCTGTTGATTGTTGAGCCCGTATGGCCCGGTAAGCGATGAAATAAATTCATGTCGCGCATAAATGCGGCCTGCCGAACCCAACTTGAAATCCGCACCGATGGCAGCGATTTTTCGCGCCGAGTCATTCACATCCACTTCGCCCTCTATATATGCGGCGGCGTCCTTTAGTCCCGGGACTTCACCGGTGATTCGTGCCCTGACCGCAGTAACGGAATCCGGAATTGAGCCACCGCCTTGCGACATGGGGCCCGCCGCCTGCGTTTCGCGCGCATGGCGTACGCCCGCTTCGACGCGCAGGCCGCCGCCAAAACTGCGCTCCACCGCAAGCAACATTCCATCGCGCTTGCCACCTAGCGCCAAATCCTCGGTTTGAAGAACTTCCGCTTTGACGCGGGTGCGTTCATCAATTTTGTAAGCGAGTTTCCCGCCGATTTCCTGACGTCCATTTGTTAGGCTGGCTCCGGGATTGTCGAAATCGCGTTGCGCGCGTCCTGCGTAGAAAATCAAATCAAGATCACTCCCAACATGACGAAATTCAATGCGGCCCGCAGTTCCTTGTTTTTCGCCGGCGATACTTGACAAGCCTGGCGAGAGCGGAGACGAGACCAGATTGCGTTGGGTTCTCGCAAGTTCGGCGACAAAAAACGTCTTGTCAGCGAGCTTTGCGATTGCGTTCACACCGATCATCCTGAATTTGTCGAGGGGATTTCGATCATCGACAATAGATGCACCGACTTCAATTCGGTCGCTGACTTTCACAGCAACATCCGCGCCCGCAACCCAGAACTGTTGGCCACCTTGATCGACTTCATACGTGACGCGAATTGAAATGGGATTCAATTCTTCATCGAGGCTGGCGATCGGCGCTTTGAACAGGATGCGACCTGTCAGCGGCTCAAGCTCATAGTCGACGAATCTTGTCAGTGGTACGGCGCGAGATATCACGGACGGTTGATTGCGGTTTCGCGTCAACACCTCAATTTTCTCGCTATTGATTAGGCCAGCATTGCGGGTAAGCACAAATGGCCCGGATGTGCCGTTTGCGGAGAATTCGTCTATGACTTGTTTCGTGGAATCCCGGCTTGCAAAAATATTGGCGCTAACCTGCCCACTTTCAAAATGCTGTTTGACACCTGTCAGCGAACGGCTGTAATTCGCCAATTTTCGAGCCTCGTTCGACTGCGAAGTATTGAAATCGCCATAGAGTAAGTAAGACTTCTGCTTATCGATCCTCACATAGAATCGACCGGTCGCCTGCGCGTCGAATCCGCGTACCGATGAGTCGCCATAGATGGGATAAAACTCATCGGGCTGTATGTCCCGAAACAACCGATCCTTGGTGTTCTTGTCGGAATCGTAGGCAAGTGTCAACAAGTACTCGCCTTTGACCTTACCTTTCAGGAACATCGCGGCGCGCGCTGCGGCACTGCGGTCGCCATCACCCCAAGTACGCGACAAATGTGAAATTTCCTGCTCGAATCCATCCTGTGCGCGCGCTGGCGCGAGTCCACGCATATCCAGTTTCCGCAGGTTCAATACACCTTCGATGATGCCTGATGCAATCATGTCGCGAAGATCAGGGAGAAAATCCAACCTGGCTTCGCCACGAATATCACCACTGGATACGCGCACATTCACCTCGGAAGGCTCCGACGGAGCAATGAGTTCAAATTCAGCCCGGCCACCCACAATGAAGGTCTGAACACCCGGCTCGTTGGGACTCAAGTCATCGACTTTCCATCGACCGGCGTTTGCCGAAAGTGTCACCGCAGTTCTGGATGTTACCGGGACATTTTTGGCGTCGTTGAGCTTGACGATGATGGTGGCCGTTGTCTTGCCGTCCGCCACCAATCCGGCCTTCGCGTTTTGCGTGAGAAATTCAATCGTTAGTTTCGCCAAGCGGCCAGGGGCAATCACTTTGAGTGACTTCTCGCCACGCGCATTTCCAAATGCATCAATTTGCATTACCAGCAACGAATTCTCGCCGACCTCCAGATTGACGCCGATGAATTCCCATGCCTGCAATTGTTTCTCGGCAAGCACCGCTTTCTTGCCGATTCTGCTGTCCGCGATTTCTTTTCCGTTTACAAAAAGTCTGAATGTCGAGCCGGCGGTACCTTTGACACGAATCGTGGTTTGCGCGAACGCAAGAATGTCGCCTTCTTTTATGCCAATAAAGCCGAGTGTATTGTCTTCACTCGGCAATATGTTTTCGAGCAAGATTTCCGGCTCTGCCAATTTGCGTTCAATAATTCGTTTTGGCGCATTGTCAGGAATATGGCGGGACAACGATGCAAATCCAGTCGCTGGCAACGCCGCATTGTTCGACATCCCAGATACTTCTGCCGACCCCGCTCCAAGCGGTGCCGGTGCCGCAATATTCGCAGTCGGTGCGGTATTTCCGACGACGCCTGATGCAGGGAGAGCCTTGACGTCATTCGGCGTCCGCACATTTGGATCAGTCTCCAGTTTCTGTTGTAGCCGCCCTTCAAACTCGCTGCGCAAACTCGCGGCAGCCTTGCGCCGTTGGTCGATTTCCGTCTTCACGGCATCGCCACATCGCCCTATCGCAAAGTTTGCCTTGTGCAATTCGCCATTCTTGAGATCGACAATTCGGCTGTCACCTATGCCGAGATTTCGATTGGACAACTGGATGAAATCCGTTGGCGACACGCCATTCGGCAATGACGTCCGATCAATCTTCAAGACATGGGTGCGCGCCGAGAGGCCATAAAAACTGAACTTCCCTTCAGAATCCGTGATCGCGTTGGTGCCGTCCTGCAAATAGAGTCGCACGCCGGGAATGCCGACTTCACGTTGGCCATCCTCTTTCGAATTCATCTGAGTGCCGTTTGCATCACAATCAGCAAATACTTTTCCAACCACGTAGGCTTTGTCCGTGAATGCACCTCCGGCAACGGTGACCTTTGCGGCTGCCACATTGGATTCGCTATATAACGCACCACCTCCGGCCGGACGATAACTTGCCACAACGCGATTGATGCCATCGCCTTGCAATGCGCCCGGGCCAACACGAGCCCGATAACTCACGGAGACACTCTGATCTTTTGCCATGTGCCCGAGATTGAAAACCAACCGCAGCCCCGCGCCACCCTGAGGATTCGCGATGGCTTTCCCATCCAACCGTGCCGAGCCCGACGCATAGGTGAAGCCCAATGGCAATAAATCGGTTAGCAATACGTCCGTACGGTCAAGTGCATAACCCGTATTGTTTTTGACTTCGATTTGGTAATCAAGAAATTCGCCAATTTCGACAATTGAGCGCAGCACCGTTTTCTGCACAAACAATCCGCCTATCAGGCCTGCGTCGACCGGAATATCAATGATGACCGGGCCGGTGTCGGTGCCAACACGAAATGCTCCGCCGTAGGATCCGCCGGTCGTTGGCCCGGTCGCAATGACGTTTCGCCCTGCAGGCAATTGCGTAAACGGCACCGTCGAGATCCATGAGTAGCCGTTCGGCGGCGTCACGCGAACGCAGTAATCGCCCGGCGCCACAAACGGAAAGGAGAAGCGTCCGTCGCTGGCTGTCGAAACGACATTGGGAGCTGGCACTTGCATTGCCCCGACGAGAGTAAAGACAGTCGCCGGTGTATTGGTACAAATGCCGCCGATTGCCACGACCAGGCGCACCGTCGCACCTGCTACCGGTTGATTGGTGCGGCTATCAAACACGACGCCGTTCGGATCGATCAGCGTAATGATGGTAGAAATTTTCTTTCCACAACCGATGAGTTCAACGGCATATGTATCGTAAGGTTTTCCTTCAAGTATTTTGTCACCGGCGATTACTGGCGGAAAACGTATGTCCAACCGTTCTGCCACGAACAACCCGGTATTCGGCCCGGTTTCAACAGCGACAATCTCTTCCCGTTCGCCATTTGGACCAG
>JANOKK010000416.1:0-1212 GCA_031419255.1 Betaproteobacteria bacterium | reverse complement strand
GATGGAAGCCGTTACCGATTTCCACGATGCGGTGGGTGCGGCGGCATTGCAACCCGGCAGGGGCGAGCACATTGTTTTCCAGAAAGCGCACCACGGCGACGAAGTATTTCAATTATTCCGTATGCATCTTGCGAGCAAGGCGTTAGCACCCATATCCAACGCGCAAGAACAGGCCGGCGCGCCTGCATGGAACCACAAGGGCGACCGTATCGTGTACGCGAGTAGCACGATCGACAAGCGCGAACGGGACAATGTCGAAGATGAAGGAGAGCGTGCGGCCGAAACAAAAATCATCATGGTCGATCCACTGAAGCCCGATACGGCGCGGATCATGACCACTTTCATAGCGCGCAGTTTTTCCTCGTTCCAGTTTTCACCGGACGATAAGACAATCTTGATGCGCGAATCCATTTCCACCAATGAATCGCATCTTTGGCTGATGGAAATCGAGTCACGCAAACTGCGCCGTTTGATTCAACCCTTTTCAGATAGTCTTGAAAGCGCCGTTCGCCCTGAGGTATCGAAGGGCTGCTTGCAAATAGGCCCTTCGATACCTCAGGGTGAACGGTGCATGAGCGAGCCGCATTGCCGACTGGTACCAATACCCGCCAGCGAACCGGTGCAATATTTCGGCGCGGAATTCTCGGCCGACGGCAAGCGCGTGTATGCGATCTCGGATCGCGACAGCGACTTTCGCCGCTTGGTGGCCATCGATATCGCGAGTGGCAATGAAAGCGCGCTGGCACCGCAATTCAAATTCGACATTACCGGTTTCGTGATATCGGATAAAGCCAAGCGCGTGGCGCTATTGACCAACGAAGAAGGTTCGAGCGTGTTGCGAATTCTCGATCTGGAGACCTTCAAGGAGTTACCGCGCCCGCCGTTATTTCCCGGCGAAATTTCCGGCGTTCGCTGGAAAGGTGGCGGCATCGACGATGAGGGCGATGGAAAAGTGCTCGCGTTCAATCTGGTGTCGGCGCGCTCGCCGGGTGCAGTTTTTGCGTTGAATGTCGAGACGGGCCGATTGATGCGATGGACCAACAATCCGGTGCGCGGTACGAGCCCGGTCGAGTTTGTGGAGCCGCAAATCGTCAAATGGAAAAGTTTCGACGATCGGATGATTTCCGGTTTTCTATATCAGCCCGACGCGCAAAAGTTTCCGGGCAAGCGACCGGTCGTCATCAGCATTCACGGCGGCCCGGAATCACAGGC
>JANOKK010000415.1:0-10559 GCA_031419255.1 Betaproteobacteria bacterium | reverse complement strand
CCGACAGCGGCGAGCAGGCCTGCGGCGAGACGGGCATGGGGCGGATGCTCGAGGCCGATGCCTTGGCAGCGTCTATAACGCGCCTATATAAGCCAAAGCCGCTCGCCGGGCAGCGTGCACTGGTCACGGCAGGGCCGACATTTGAGGCAATTGATCCCGTGCGGGGCATCACCAATCGCAGCTCGGGAAAAATGGGCTACGCGATTGCGCGAGTGCTGGCGGAAGCCGGTGCCAATGTTGTTTTGGTCAGCGGGCCCACCAGCCTTGCCGCACTGCAACAGGTTATGCGAGTTGATGTGACCAGCGCTTCAGATATGTTTGATGCCGTTAGGCATCATTTCACCGATGTTGACGTATTTTATGCAGTGGCTGCGGTGGCGGATTACACCCCCGCCGATCCCAAACGCCAAAAAATCAAGAAATCGGCGGAAAAAATGGCGATTGACATGACGCCGACCACCGATATTCTCGCCTGGGTTGCCGCACAGCCCAATCCGCCCTTCTGCGTTGGCTTCGCCGCTGAGTCCGAGAACGTCGTCGAATATGCTCGTAAAAAACGTCAAAACAAGAAAATTCCGATGATTGTCGCGAATCAAGCTACATCCGCAATCGGCGCGGATGTGAACGAGGTCACAATAATCGATGACGCTGGTGTGCACGCCTTACCTCGCGCATCAAAGGCAGTCATCGCCGCAGAAATTGTCCGGCATGCCACCGATCTCATGAACCGTACCAAAGCAGCCCGCTTACAAGCCACTGGCAAGCGCCCAAAACTCAAATCGGTCAAACATGCATAAGCTCGATGTTCGTGTCCTCGATAAACGCCTCCATGATCAACTCCCCCAATACGCCACGCCCGGCTCTGCCGGCCTCGACTTACGTGCCTGTGTAGACGCCCCGGTCACGCTAAAACCCGGCGATACCACGCTGGTTCCTTCCGGCATTGCCATTCACCTTGCGAACCCGGCCTATGCCGCCATGGTGCTGCCGCGCTCGGGCCTGGGGCATAAGCACGGCATCGTGCTTGGCAATCTGGTCGGTCTGATCGATTCTGATTATCAAGGCCAAATATTTGTGTCGGTGTGGAATCGCGGCCACACTGAATTCGTCATCCAACCGATGGAACGCATCGCGCAGTTAATCGTGGTGCCGGTAATGCAAGTTGAATTCAAAGTGGTTGAAGATTTCGCCGCGTCCACGCGAGGCGATGGTGGCTTCGGCAGCACCGGAAAGAAATAATATGCGCGACACAATGAACGCATTCCTGTCGGCATTTGTCCGACCACAATCTCATTCGCGCTGCTCAACTTCAATGACAACTCAACATCGTTTTTTCGCGGCACTGGTTTTGGCGCTAGGTGTTGGTATAGCGCTTTTTACAACGCAGGTTTGGTCCAAAGAATCCAACCCGCCGCTGCCGATGATCACGCTGAATGTCGGCAGCCAAACCGTCAAGGCAGAGCTCGCCCTAACGGATGAAACCCGCCAAAAAGGACTGATGTTTCGCGAAAAAATGGCGAAGAATTCGGGGATGCTGTTCGTCTTTCCCGATGTCGCTTATCACGCCATGTGGATGCGCAATACGCCACTACCGCTCGCCGTCGCGTACATGGACACGTCGGGCAAAATTGTCAGCATCCACGAAATGCAACCTCATACTGACGTTTCTCATATGGCGGCAGGACCGGTCAAATACGCGCTGGAAATGAACAGTGGCTGGTTTGAACGCCATCAAGTGAAGGCGGGCGATACTGTCAAGGGATTGTCGAAGGCGCCGAAGGTAAAGTAACCGACAAGGGCCTACCGTCACGAACGGGCGAATTAGATCGCCATTGCCATTCGCGCCACCCCGCATGCAACGGGAAATACAATCCCAATTTGATCGGCAGTGATATTGCGGAAGTCTGGCCACCATCTTGCATCGATTCCAACAGTGCGGCATACGTTTCGAGTTGCTGCCGATAGCGTACTTGCTCGTTATCGAGAAACGCATTGATATCCGCGCCTTCATGACCGCCGGTTTTGAAATCGATGATCCAGCGCGCGCCGGATTCGTCGATGAATGTTCGATCAATGGCAACATGAGCAATCGCGTGTTCCACGATGCCCGTCAATCGCCATTCGGAGCGCGCGTCAGAGTGCGATTGCAGGATCCACCGTCCGCGCGCATCGAGGAGCGTATTCAACAGTGCCCGCGCGACGCGATCCACCGACGCAGCCAGTTCTGTCTCGATCACACCGAGTTGAATGAGCGCACGCTCAATTGCTGCGCGCACTTCATTGATGCGTCTATCGTCCCACCTTTCCAATCCTTCTTCGGCAATCATTTGCAGGAACCCATGCACGACAGTGCCGATATGACGCGCGCTGTCGCCCGCCCACTCGAAATCGATCTCGGCGGAAAGTGGCACCGGTTTACCCGCCGAAGACTCGCGCGCAACCGCAATAGCGGCGGGCAACAAGGGTGTCGACGTGTCACCGCACAATCGCATGGCAACACGCGGTGGCGAAGTGTTGTCCGCAAGCACGGCAGGGGCACGCGCAGTCGCGGCACCGCGAGCCGCATTCGCCCAATCTTCAAAAATTGGTGAAACCGATGGCCACATGGCGGCCAGCAAACTCGCCGAACGCGGTGCCGCCACCTGCGTATCGCCTGCGTCATCTTCATCGACGGTGACGGTCGCCAGCAAATGAAGTTGTTGCTCCGCACGGGTGGCGGCAACGTACAACAAACGCACGTCTTCCGCGCGCTGTTTTTCACGGTCGCATTTCCGCACGAATCGATAAATCGCGTCGCCGTCATCTTCCGCGCCGGTTTCGCCGATGGGAGCAAGCAGCAATTCGCTTGCACCAATCTCGTCCAATTGCTCCGTCCAAGCGAGCAGCTTGCGTGTGTCGCCGCGCGGCGTACGATGCAATCCCGGCACGATCACGGTGTCGAATTCAAGCCCCTTTGCTTTGTGAATCGTCATAATCTGTACCGCTGGAATGGCGGCGTCTTGTGCGATGGTGCCGGCGGCATACAACTTATCGATGCGTCGCTCAAACGCCGCAAGATCGATAAGCGCGCCGCCGCCTGTTTGCGCGAGTGCTTCGGCTTCCAGCAAATCGAGCCACTGCGCAGCGGATTCCAAATCATTTGCGTCGGACACGCAGGCAGGGCCTCGCAAAGCAAGCCAGGTGCGTTCCACCAATTCGCGAAGCGGCATGCGGCCGCGCAGGGGAAGCGCGCGACCCATCTCATCTCGAAGTCTCGCCACACGCGCCTCGGCATCGATTGATAGCGCGGCCAGACGCGAATCGTCCTCCAATATTTGCCACACCGTGCGCGTGTCCGGCACGAGTTCGCCTTCTACCGGTAACGCACTGTCCGTCAACAGCGCGAGATCATTCAACGTGAGTCCGCACCATGGCGCGCGCAATATCGCGATCCATGCGATGCGGTCGGCCAAGTGCAAGAGCGCGCGTGCAAGTGACCACAAATCGAGCACCACCGGTCGCTCTTTCAGGGGATCGATATCCACCGCGCGAAAGGCGATATTTGCCGACTTCAATGCGGGCACGATCTCGCGAAGATGGCCGCGATTGCGCACAAGAATGGCGATCTCGGCAGTGGGCTGATCTAGCCGTCGCGCGCGGATAATGTCGACCACTCGCCGCGCTTCGATTTCATCAGTGGAGGATTGTGCGGGGCGCTCAGCATCAACGATCGCGTCTATGTTGTCTGCACCTGCCGCCACCCGCTTCGGCACAAATTGTGGATGCCATTGCACAGCGGAACTCGCTGCAGAAGCATTGCCGATCTCGTCTGCACTGCCCGCGCTCGCTGAATTCGCGACACTGGCCGCATAGGGAATTTCACCCGCGCCCGCCTGCGCCATCGAGGGCATGATGCGACTGAATGTGTCATTTACCCAATCGACAATACCCGGCTGCGAGCGGAAATTCACTTGCAACGTCAACGGCACCAGCGGCACCGAACCTATGCCGGTACGCGCGGCATTCAGAAACAAACGCACTTCGGCTTCACGGAACCGGTAGATCGATTGCATCGGATCGCCGACCGCGAGCAACGTGCGCCCGTCGCCTTGGGTCCAGCCACGCGTGAGTTTTTCAAGCAGTTCGAATTGCGCAATCGACGTATCCTGAAACTCATCGACCAGCAAGTGGCGAATGCGGTAATCCAATGCGAGCGCGAGATCTGTGGGTGCATCGTCGTCGCCCAGTGATCGCGATGCGGCCTGCGAAATTTCGGTGAAATCGCATTGGCCTTTCGCGCCGAATACGCTCCACAATTCGGCGGTCACATAGGGCAGCAAGCGCACGATTGCGCCCAGCACCGCCCATTGGCCATCGGTGTAACTGGCCGGCGGTAACTCTCGCAATGCACCAAGTGCCACGCGCAACGCTTCAAATCCTTCACCGCCCGCAGCGAATCGGTCGAGCAAATCGCCCATGCGATTTTTCCAACTCGCGAGCCGCGCTTTTTCGACCGCATCTGCGCTGGTGGGAAACCCGACATTCTTGTTGAGACCACCGCGTTTGCGCCAGCCGCCGCTCTGCGTCAACAGCAAATCCGCAAGTGCTAACCACTGCGGGAGGGTGGCCGCATCGGATGAAGGGAACGCCGCAGAATCAAATAGTCCGTTTTGCCAGACACTAGCACCGGAGCGGTTTTCCGGCCTATTTCGCCCGGAAAAGCGCGCCAGTTCTAGTGTCTCGTCCATTTCTTCTGGGGGAAGCCAGTCGGCCACATGCGCAGCGGCGTCTGCCCGCACTTTCTGCAACGCACCTTCCAGCGCTTCGCGTTCGTGCATCAATGGCAAGTTTCGCAACCACTGATCGCGCGAACGCAGCATTTCGGCGAGCAGGTTTTCGGCGACCGCAAGATGGTTGTCAAGGTGCGAGAGCAGCACTGCAATATCATCGGCAACTTTGTACGACGACTCTTCGCCTGATGTCGCCACACGATTCACCCCCGCCATCAAATTGCGCGCCGCATCCTGATACAACGCACTCGCATCGTCGATGCTTTCCGGCTGCGCGCCGAAGCGCGCGGTGATCGGCATTTGCCGCGTGAGTGTTGCGTTCATTGAATCGATGGTTTGAATTCGCAGACGCGATGGATTCGCCGTCAATTGCCAGCCACGCTCGGCATCGCGCGCGAGTACGCGGCGCGCGAGTTGGCGGGTGACATCATCTTCGCTGGCGGAAACGTTGGCTGCTGCCTCCGTGACGGACGCGAACGCCCGCAATACCCGCGCGCGCATTTCGGCAGCGGCTTTGCGGGTGAACGTGATCGCAGTGATTTCCTCGGGCTCGTCGACGTGCGCGAGCAAGGCGAGATAGCGTTGAATCAAAAGTCGCGTCTTGCCTGCTCCGGCCGGCGCGCGCACGATGAATGAGTGGCGCAAATCCAGCGCACGTTCGCGCGCGGAGTGATCGACCACTGGCTGTGCGCGCGCAATCATTCGATGCCCTCACCGGGAACTGCTTCATCACTATCCTTGCCGACGTCAAGGGTTGCATATTCGGCTAGCTCTGCGACACGGCAAACACTTTGCAAATCGCACTGCGCGCAGGTGAGTCCGCCGTTTTTGGGGTCGACCTTGGCGTCGCCGTTGGCGAAGCCTCTAGCCAGCGCGCGCAACGACGAATCCCATTCCTCGGTGAGCACATCCCAGGACACATACCCCGCCTTTTCCATGCCGCGCTTTTTTTCGATCGGGGCGACATCGATCAACAAGTCTTCCGCCGCTGAAACACCCTCGAAGCCGAACACTTTGCCGCGTTCGCCGCGCTTCACGCGTGCGAAAGCGAGTGCTGAAATCACGACATCGGCGGTTGCGAAATAAAGTGGCAGTTGCGGCTCGTCCGGGCGAGGTCCCAGCCAACTGCTGAATTTGGCGGCTCCGGTTTTGTAATCGATCACCGCGTGCGTGCCATCGGCTAAGCGATCCATTCGATCCAATCGCAGATTCAGCGAAAGCCCCGCAAGCGTGACATTGCGTTTTACCTCGCGCTCGAAGACTTCAAACGGTTTGCGCTCGGTTTCGTAGGCGAGCCATTGTTGAATCGCGCGCACGAGACGGGCGTGCTCGATCTCGGCAAAGCGCCCTGCGAGACTCTCCATGCCATCGGCCCGCGCGTCCGCGATCGCTTTTGTCACCGCCGCACTCACGCACTTTTCGCGCGCGGCATCATCAAGTGAAACCAGTGTCGCGTGCGAGCCAAGTTCGCCCCACACGAGGAACAACGCGCGATGCATCAAGATGCCGCGCTCGGCATGATCGAGACCCGCGTGCGGTATGTTGAGTGATTCTGCCGCGAGGCGATGGCGTGCGAACGCGCGGAACGGACACGCCGCCTGATCGCGAAACACATTCGCGCCGCCGTGGATCAAAGTCGGCGCCGGCAATGGTTCAAACGCGCAGTCGGGAATCGCTTCAAGCATGCCGACCGCCTGCACGGCATGGGCAAAATCCATCGACGCCGGCACCGACGGAAAAGACTCGTTGGCGAGCGGCATGTCAGCTATCAATGCGCTCGCCGCGCGGATTTGCTCATCGGCATTGCGCCCCGACGCGTGGCGCGCATGGCTGAAAATGACTTCCGGCGCACACCGACGCCAACCCTCGGTGATACGCCGATCAAGTGCGAGCGAGGCAGCAGCAGACGCCTCCGGCACGCCTGCGGCGCGTTGCAAAGTCGCGGGAATGAACGGTGCCGGCCGCGCCGCGAGCGGCCACCCATCGTCGCTTAATCCGCTGACCCATATCGCATCGAAATTCTGGCCCGCCGATTCCAAAATCCCCAACGCCTGAATTGGTGGAGCGGTTGATCCTGCGTGTTCGGGTTGAAACACGGTTTCGCCAACGATGCGACGCAGTTGCGCCAGCGCCTCCCCCGCGCGCAGCCGCGGCTTCACCGCACGCAGCGAGGCAAGACTGGCGAGCGCTTCGCGAAATTTATTCAGTACTTGAAACTCGATCGAGTCCAAGCCCGGCTCGCCCGGGAAACCCCAGGCACTCAGCACGCTAGCGAAGTGACGCGACCACGCGTCGGGCGACGCCGATGTGCCCGTGTCCGCATTCGAACGCGGCGGCGTCGGGCCAAGCGCGACAACCTTGTCGATTGCATGCCGCCATTTTCCGCATGGCCCGAGTGCGCGCGCAAGCGATCTGGGCGAACCCGATTTTGCCGCGAGTGCCAATTTTTTTTGTATGGCGATCAGGCCAATGTCGGGCGCGACAAACTTGCGCAATTCGGCATCCAACCGTGCGCGCGGGGACGCTTCATCGTGCGCGCCAGCAATATAGGGCGAACCTAGAATTGCCGCGACGCGCGTGTACGCGATCGCGCGCGCCTGCGAAAACTCGAGCAACTCTAGCGCGTCGTGAACCAATGGATACTCATTCAGCGGTTGGCCTAGCGAGATATTGAATAGCGGCGCGATTTCATCATGATGCGATCGCACCTTACATCGCTCAAGCGGCGCAAGCGCATCAATTAGCGCGCGCGAAACGCGCGTGCGTGCAGTCTTGAGATCAGGCACCACAATGGCGATTCGCGCAGCGGGGTTCGTTTCCAACCGACGCCTTGCCCACGCCGCGCACGCGCGGATTTCATCCGCTTCATCGGTGAATACAACGCGCGTCAGTTTCGCGTGATCGACGTTCGTACAGGACGCGACCGACTTCACCTGCGCGCCGGCGCTGGCGCAGGCATCCAGAAATTGTTGACGCTGCGGCGTCATGATGTCGAAGCCCGCTACGACAATTTCTTGCGGCCACCACGCCGACTGCGTGTGGTTCGTTGATAACAATTGGGCAGCCAGAAAATCGGCAAGCGTCGCGCCATCGATCAAATTTTCCTCGCGGCAAATCTGCTCATAACGGCGCGCCCATGACAAGAACAGTTTGGCGTCTTCGTGCATCGCCGCCGCACGCATTGCAGGCAGCAAACGCCATGAGTGCGCCAATTGCCACGCCGCGAATGCCTGACGCGCCGCTTGCGGCACACTCAGTAATCCGGCATCGGTATCGGATTTGCGAACCAGCTCTTCCCAGTGAAACTGGCTTTGCAGCGGGCTTAGCAGCGTGGGCATCGAGGTGTGCGGCGCACGCGAACACAGCGTGCGAAAACTCCTCTCAATCAACGTATCGAGCGGCAGAATATCGGCGCTGTGCCAGGCACGCTGACCGGTCTGGCGCTGGGCGGCGTCGAATGCATTCGTCAAGGTTTCCGCAAGGCGGCGATTCGGCGTGACAATCGCCACGCGGCGACCGGCGGCAATATCGCCGTGGAGCGCCACAAAATCGATGGGTGTCGAACTGGAAATCACGTCCTGCTACCTGTCTGTGCCTGACAATTCGCGGCGTCTCGGTGACAAGTAGGGCTGGAAATTCCGGCGGCGTCCCGACGGGTCGGGTGGTTGCACGGTCGGGCGATTACCCGTATCCCGCCCACGTTATTTTTCCAGCAGGTGCGCTTTTTCCTTGACCTTCACCCAATCGTCCGCGTCGGCCGGTGCATCCTTCCTCGCGATAATCGGCTTCCAGTCTTTCGAAAAATCGGCGTTGATCTTGATGAACGGTCGCTGGTTTTCCGGCACATCGTCCTCGGCAAAAATCGCCTCGACCGGGCACTCGGCCACGCACAACGTGCAATCAATGCATTCGTCCGGATCGATGACGAGCATGTTCGGGCCTTCGCGGAAGCAATCCACGGGACAGACATCGACACAGTCGGTGTATTTGCACTTGATGCAGGATTCGGTGATTACGTAAGTCATGAACGAGCCTTGAAAATGCGTCGCAGGAGTTGAAAGGCAGAAAATTGCGAGCGCGGATTGCAAATTTTAGCAGAGCTACGATGCCCGCATCGCTTTCCATCTTTGCCTTTGCTACCCACTGCCCGCAACAGCGCGGCGTGTAAAGAGTGGCATAATTGCCCACATCATTTCGACCATAGAGGTTATCCGTGAGTAATGCCATCGTTTATGTCTCAGACGCGACGTTTGAATCGGAAGTTTTACAAAGCACCACGCCGGTGCTGGTCGATTATTGGGCCGAGTGGTGCGGGCCCTGCAAGATGATCGCGCCGATTCTCGACGATGTCGCCAAGGAGTATGCGGGCAAGCTAAAGATCGCCAAACTGAATATCGACGAAAATCAGGATACGCCGCCCAAATACGGCATCCGCGGCATCCCGACATTGATGTTGTTCAAGAACGGCGCAGTCGAAGCAACCAAGGTCGGCGCGCTGTCGAAATCCCAGCTTGCCGCCTTTATCGACGCCAATATTTGAGTTAATTCAACGATTGACAAGGGCCGAGAAGCACCTTATTCTTCGCCCAGGCTTCGGCCAAGTCTGCGTCGATTTCAATCCGCAGATGTCATTTCAGCAACACCTCTGTCGTCCATCCCAACAAAATTAGTTGATGCCCGGTATCCAGGAGAGAATCCTGAATACCATGCCGCAGAGGTGTTTTATTCTGGTGGTTATTCTTTCCACCTCCCCCTTTTTTTATCCTTGCGGCTTAGCGATGCAATTATCTGAACTCAAACTCAAACACGTCTCCGAACTCGTCGAGACGGCCAACCAGCTCGAACTCGAAGGTGCCAACCGCCTGCGAAAACAGGAGTTGATCTTCGCGCTTCTGAAGCATCAGGCAAAAAAAGGCGAAGCGATTTTTGGCGACGGTACGCTCGAAGTATTGCAAGACGGCTTCGGCTTCCTGCGTTCTCCCGATATTTCCTACTTGGCGGGGCCTGACGATATCTACGTGAGCCCTTCGCAGATTCGTCGCTTCAACCTGCACACGGGCGATACCATCGAAGGCGAGATTCGCACGCCGAAAGAGGGCGAGCGTTATTTCGCGCTGGTGAAAGTCGATAAGGTCAATGGCGAACCGCCCGAGGCATCGAAGAATAAAATACTTTTTGAAAATCTGACGCCGCTGTTTCCCGATAAGCCGTTCACCTTGGAACGCGATATCAAGTCCGATGAAAACATTACCGGTCGCGTTATCGACATCATTGCGCCGATCGGCAAGGGTCAGCGCGGTTTGCTGGTCGCCTCGCCGAAATCCGGCAAGACCGTCATGCTGCAACACATCGCCCATGCCATCACCTCGAATCATCCCGACATCACCTTGATCGTATTGCTGATCGACGAACGTCCGGAAGAAGTGACCGAGATGCAGCGCACTGTAAAAGGCGAAGTGGTTTCATCAACCTTTGACGAACCCGCAACACGCCACGTGCAGGTCGCCGAAATGGTGATCGAAAAAGCCAAGCGTCTGGTCGAACATAAACGCGACGTCGTGATCCTTCTGGACTCCATCACCCGCCTCGCGCGCGCTTATAACACCGTGGTACCGGCCTCCGGCAAGGTACTCACAGGTGGTGTGGATGCGAATGCACTGCAACGCCCCAAGCGCTTTTTCGGCGCGGCGCGCAATATCGAAGAAGGCGGCTCGCTCACCATCATCGCTACTGCGTTGGTTGATACAGGCTCACGCATGGACGACGTGATCTACGAAGAATTCAAAGGCA
>JANOKK010000414.1:0-8458 GCA_031419255.1 Betaproteobacteria bacterium | reverse complement strand
CAAAAATAGCGATGCAAATAAAACGGATGTATTTTTTCGCAGGGCAAGGCGAGGAGGCGACCCCGGCCTACTGCATGCCGGGGCAGGCTGCGCACCGCTTTGGCAACGACGAGGGTGCACCGCTGGTGCGCCGAAACGGCCATGCGGAAAAAGACGCCGTTTTATGTATCGATATTTCTGTGTCACGACACTTGCTTGCATGCGCGATGGATTTTGCTTTCACAAAGTTGCGCAGTGAAACGAAAAAAAACGCCGGAAGTTCGTCACTTCCGGCGTTCAAGGTATCGATCGGCAACCCGATCGAAAGGAGACGTGAATTTGGTTTGGGCTATTTCATTGCAACGAGCTGCTCGCGCAGGGTGTTCAGATGGTTTTCATGCATGCTGACCTGATCCTGAAGGTTGCGCACGCGTTCAAAATGGCGCTCGATTTCCGTGCGCGCCTCCGGACTGATCAAGGGTTTTTGCGGCGTGACGGTTTCGACTGTGGCGGAGAATGAGGCGCGCATTGCCCGGATCGAGCCGGAGAGTTTTTGCTCTTCGCCCAATTTTGATCTCGCGGAAACGAGCATTTGTTCTTCCGTCTGAAGTTCGCCTTCCAACAGGCGGCGACGAGTTTCGGCGCGGCGTTGCTGCGTCAATTGTTGCAATGAGTCGATCGACGCTACGACATTATTGTCGGGCGCTTTTTCGACCGGCTTGGCGGCGGAATTCGATTGATTGGACAATGGCAGCACCGATGCGACTTGTACGGGCTTGGCAACAAGTGTGGCGGCCGACGCGTTTGCGCTGGAAATGCTTGGTGCCAATTTTGTTGTAACGCTGGACGCATCCTGCGCACTGTTGCTACCGCGCGTTGATGTCTGCGCATTGGCCGCATTCAGTGAACCGCTCGGTGTTGATGGAATAACGGTCAGCGGTTCAAGTTCGACGCGTGCGCCGCCTTTGATCGGAGAATTGGCGTAGGTGACGCGGCCATTTTCGTCCACATGTTTGTAGATAACCGATTCCATGCGCGCAACATTTGGCGCCGCGAGGGCAACCGTCATCATCGGTACAAGCAGAAGTGATAAACAAGCGATTTTCGCGGGTTGATCCATGGCTTTTTACCAATGCTGGGAATCGCGTTGAGCGGTCTTCCAGCATACGACTCGGAAAATTCTTTTTCAACTCAAGGGGTTGTGGATTATTGGTTGGCGAAACACCATAGGTTGATTGTTGGTCTGCAAATGCGATTTCTGGGCACAACGGCCATGAATTTTGACGCGCCAACGTACGCAAAATCATCGCATTGTCGGCAAACCAGAAAAAAGGGCGGCGCGAAAATTCGCGCCGCCCTTTTTGTTGCCGACTCGTGAAAAATTACGACGAGTAGTACATATCAAATTCAACCGGATGTGTCGTCATGCGGAAACGCGTGACTTCCTGCATTTTGAGTTCAATATAGGCGTCAATCATTTCATTCGAGAACACACCACCGCGCGTCAGGAACTCGCGATCCTTGTCCAGATATTCCAGCGCTTGTTCGAGCGAGGAACATACGGTCGGGATCTTTGCATCTTCTTCCGGCGGTAAATCATATAGATTCTTGTCCGAAGGGTCACCCGGATGAATCTTGTTCTGCACACCATCCAGGCCGGCCATCAGCATCGCCGCGAAAGCCAGATACGGGTTTGCGGTCGGATCCGGGAAACGCACTTCGATACGACGCGCGTTGTCGGATTGCACATACGGAATGCGGATTGACGCCGAGCGATTGCGGGCGGAGTAGGCGAGTTTTACCGGTGCTTCAAAGCCGGGGACCAGACGCTTGTACGAGTTCGTTCCCGGATTGGTGATTGCGTTCAGGGCGCGCGCATGTTTGATGATGCCGCCGATGTAGTACAGCGCGAATTCCGACATGCCTGCATAACCATTGCCCGCGAACAGGTTCTTGCCATTTTTCCAGATCGATTGGTGTACATGCATGCCCGAACCGTTGTCACCCACGACCGGCTTCGGCATAAACGTGGCAGTCTTGCCGTAGCTGTGTGCGACGTTATGCACGACGTACTTAAGGCGCTGATTCCAGTCGGCACGCTTAACGAGCGTTTCAAATTTGGTGCCGATTTCACATTGGCCGGGTGCCGCGACTTCGTGGTGATGCACTTCGACTTCCACACCCACATCTTCAAGCGCCAAACACATCGCGGAGCGCATGTCCTGGAATGAATCCACCGGTGGCACCGGAAAATATCCGCCCTTGACAGGGGGACGATGTCCAAGATTGCCGCCCTCAAACGATTTGCCGGTAGACCAGGGCGCTTCTTCGGAATGGATTTTCACGCCGCAGCCGGACATGTCAACGTTCCATTCGACGGCGTCGAAAATGAAGAACTCGGGCTCCGGGCCGAAATACGCGACATCGCCGATGCCGCTCGATTTCAGATAGGCCTCAGCGCGACGCGCGAGTGAGCGCGGATCGCGGTCATAGCCTTTGCCAGTCGAAGGCTCGATTACATCGCAGGAAAGCACCAGCGTCGACTCATCATAGAACGGGTCAATGAACGCGGATTCCGGATCGGGCATCAAAAGCATGTCGGAGGCTTCGATGCCTTTCCAGCCGGCGATCGATGAGCCATCGAACGCATGACCTTCGGTGAATTTTTCTTCGTTGAAGGCTTTGACCGGAACCGATACGTGCTGCTCTTTACCCTTGGTGTCGGTGAAACGAAAGTCGACAAATTTGACTTCGTTGTCTTTCACCATTTTGAATACGTCTGCGACTGCCATGATGTTCTCCTGAGTTGAAACGAAAGTGAGCGCGGATACTAGGGATGTGGAAATAGTCAATATCTCATTTTTTGGATGCGCTGACGGGCGCATTGCGTTGTTGTTCCTCGTTTGTGTGGCTCGCCACACGGTACTCGGAACGCCTAGCACTGCATCCCGCCGGCAACTCCAAAAAATGAGATATTGACTATTTCCGCATCCCTTATGAATAGCGTGGGGGTGCTGATGGTTTGCGGTAAAAAATGCGGAATATCAATTCTAATCAGAAATTCAAATTAGCAGAAAACATGCCATGACGATTCAACGCTTAAGATGTTGAATATTATTCAGAAAATTGAAACAAATTACAAAAAATGCCCCGTTATGGTGCAGCAAAAGCAAGATCGCCCATATTTGGTGCGCTATTGGGTCGCATACTAATGCGGCCAAGCTGATACCATTTCTGCAAACTTACCATATAAGAACATGACAGATCGTTACGCAGTGATCGGCCATCCGGTCGCACACTCTCAATCGCCCGAAATTCATGCCTCGTTTGCGCGCATGACGGGGCAATCGCTGCGCTATGAGCGTCTGCTTGCGCCATTGGACGGATTTGTTGAGACGATTGAATCGTTTCGGCAAAGTGGCGCGCGCGGTGCAAATATCACCCTGCCGTTCAAACTCGATGCGTTCGAATATGCGAACGATGTAAGTGCACGTGCACGCGCGGCGGGTGCGGTGAATACGCTCAAATTCGATGGCGCGCGGATTGTCGGCGACAACACGGACGGCATCGGACTTTGCCGCGACATTGTCGAAAATCTCCAAACGCCTATTGAAGGTGCACGTATTTTGCTGTTGGGTGCAGGCGGTGCCGCGCGCGGCGCAATTGGCCAAATACTTGACTCACATCCACAGCAGCTTTGCATCGTTAACCGCACGTGGTCGAAGGCGGCCGAACTCGCCGATCGTTTCAATTCCATGGGCTCGGTGACAGCAACGCCGATTGAAGATCTCGTGGCGCAACACTTTGATATCGTCATCAATGCAACGTCTGCAAGTCTGGGAAATTCCATGCCGGCGATGCCCGCAAATTGTTTTGCCGTTGGCGGACTGGCCTATGACATGGTGTACGGAAAAGGCATCACGCCGTTCATGGCTGAAGCGACGCGCGCGGGTGCCCGCATCAGCGACGGTCTGGGCATGTTGGTTGAACAAGCGGCGGAGGCTTTTTTCATTTGGCGCGGTGTGCGTCCCGCAACCGCCGATGTCATCAATGCGATACGCGCGAGAATGCAACTGAGCGCGCCGAGTTGATTGCGCATGGAAAATGACGGACGCGCGAGCGGTTGCATGCATAACAAAATTCGTTTCACGTGCGGCAATACGAGGCGGATTCAAACATGAGCCGCAAACTGATCACCTATGTGTTGTGGCCAGTGGGACTCATCCTCGCACTGCTATTGGCCTACCAGGGTTACGTGATGACGAAACTTTGGTGGTGGACTGATCACAACCCGACGATGACGGCATTCATGTCGGCGCGGCTTGACGTGATACGGGAAAAAAATCCGGCGGCGACGTTGAAGCATCAATGGCAGCCCTACGACAAAATCTCCGAACATTTGAAACGCGCCGTGCTGGTTGCCGAAGACGACAAGTTCGCCGATCACGAAGGCTTTGATTGGGATGGCATCCAGAAAGCGCGCGAGAAAAACCTGAAGAAAGGCCGCGTGGTGGCCGGCGGCTCGACGATTTCGCAACAACTCGCGAAAAATTTGTTTTTATCCGGTGAACGGAGTTTTTTTCGCAAGGGCGAGGAAGCCATCATCACGGTGATGATGGAATGGGTGATGGACAAAGAGCGCATTTATGAAATTTACCTGAACGTCATCGAGTGGGGCGACGGCGTGTTCGGCGCGGAAGCCGCGGCGCGGCACTATTTTGGTGTCAGCGCAAATCAACTAAGTGCGCCACAGGCCGCCAAACTGGCGGCGATGGTGACGCGACCGCGATTCTACGACCGCAACCGCAATGCCCCGTGGCTGCTGAAAAAGACTCAGATCATTCTTGATCGCATGCCGCGCGCCCAATTGCCCTGACCTTCGGAGAATCAATGGAGTTTTTTCAATGGGTCTTTTTCGGCCCGGCAAAATTGGTGGCCTATTGGCATTACTCAGGTGTGGCGATCTCGGTGGGTTTGATTGCGATCCAGGCTTATCTTGGCTGGCGCGCGCAGAAAAACTTCAACGTTGGATTTTTCCGCGAACCGCCCGTATTCGCCGGATTGCTGTGGCTGATTTTCAATGGCTTTGAATTGCAGATGTCGGCGATCAGCGCAAAAAGTGGCGGTGAATTGCTGCGGCTCGACTTGATTGTCCTGGTGCCGATCCTGTATGCGATGACGATTGCGGCCTGCATTTCAATTGCGCGCCATTTGAGAGCGCCGATCAACGTCCCTGCGCGAGACACGCGGAACCCGCCAGACTCAAGCTAATTCAACGCGCGGCTCGCCCGAATTTATCGGGAGGGGCGATCATGGCGCGGGCGCGGAATATTGCGCGGGCGGGACGTTGAGCGATGTTGTGGTTGATTGCGCATGATGTTGAATAATCCGATCCGGCGGGGTGGCGCGACTTTCGCCAGACCAACCCGCAGGACCGGAATCTTTCTACCCTGACGCTTAGCCCATTGGCTTGATGAGCGGGGTGATCACTGGGGTGACCATCGGGGCTGGCTTTGCGGCCATTGGTTTTGCAGCAGCTTTCTTCTTGGGCGCAGCCTTTTTCTTGGCTGGCTTTTTCTTGGCGGCCGGTTTTTTGGCAGCTTTTTTGGCGGCCGGCTTCTTGGCTACCTTCTTTTTCGCAGCGGGTTTTTTCGCAGCTTTTTTAGCAGCAGGTTTCTTTGCGGCTTTTTTAGCGGCGGGTTTCTTCGCGGCGGGTTTCTTTGCGGCTTTTTTGGCGGCGGGTTTTTTCGCTGCCGGCTTTTTCATTGCCTTCTTTGCTGCGGGTTTCTTTGCTGCCGGCTTCTTAGCTGCCGGTTTTTTCTTGGCTGTCGCCATGATCAACTCCTTTCGATGGTTGGACCGAATTGCTTTTTCAGCAGGTGGCGGTGTTCCGCCAACCTACCAAGCATCAGTTCTGTCGAACGATTGAGTTATGGCCAACTGCAGAAAACAAATTCAGTAGCAGAGCAACCTCACTCAACCCGGCCGCGTCAGCGCACTAAATGCAAAAAATAAAACAAGTGAGCTTCAACAACACGGGCACTTGGTGAGACGGATTCTATTACAGAAGTTTTTTTGAACACCAGTCTTACTTCGTGTCAAGCGCGATTATTTGCACGCGCGATTTATAACATAGTGTCGATTCAATACTAACGTGGGGCCGATCAAATGCTTTGCGCGCAATTTGCGGCGCGACTGATCGATTTCGCCGCACCGGCCTGTCAAGAAAAAACCTATCGATCAAATGGCTTCGCCCGCCACCAGCATGTCGAAAGTTTCCCGCGCACGCACGACGCGCATCGAGCCGCCCTTGATCATAACTTCCGGTGCGCGCGGGCGCGTGTTGTAGTTCGAGGACATAGCGAAGCTGTACGCGCCTGCTGAGAGGATGGCCAGTAGATCACCGGCTTTTGCTTGCAACATGCGGTCGTGCGCGAGCACATCACTGCTTTCGCAGATCGGCCCGACGACATCGTAGACGCGCTCTGGCGAATCGCTTGCGGCGGTGCCAACCACCTCGTGCCACGCCTGATACAGAGGCGGGCGGATCAGGTCGTTCATCGCTGCATCCACCACCAGAAAATTTTTGCTCGCAGTCGGCTTCACATATTCAACACGCGTCAGCAGCACGCCGGCATTGCCGACCAGCACACGACCCGGCTCCAGCAACAGCTCGACATCGCGATCGCCAAGGCTCGCCTGCAACGCGCGCGCGTAGGCATCAAGCGCAATCATTTGCTCATCCTTGTAGACGATACCGATGCCGCCACCGGGGCAGATGTGGCGAATAGGAATGCCCTCAGCGCTCAACTTGTCGGCCAAGCCCACGATACGCGTCATCGCTTCTTGCAGCGGCGCGTCGTCCGACAACTGCGAGCCAATATGGCAATCGACACCGGCAATCTCGATGTGCGCGAGTGCCGCGGCCTTGTGGTAGACCGCGAGCGCACGGTCGAAGGCGACACCGAATTTATTGTTTTTGAGTCCGGTGGAAATGTAGGGATGGGTCTTGGCGTCGACATCGGGATTGACGCGCAGGCTGATTTTTGCGCGCACGCCGAGCGATGCGGCGACAACGTTCAGGCGCTCCAATTCGGGTTCGCTCTCGATATTGAAGCACTTGATGCCGGCCTCCAGCGCGAGCTTCATCTCCTGCGCCGTTTTGCCGAGACCGGAAAACACCACCTTCGTCGCGTCGCCGCCGGCCTTCAACACCCGCTGCAATTCGCCGCCGGAAACGATATCGAAACCAGCACCCAGACGCGCAAACAAATTCAACACCGCGAGATTGGAATTCGCTTTTACGGCGTAACAAATGAGGTAGGGCCGACCGCCGCGCGCGTCAGCGAGTGCACGATCAAGCGACTGGTACGCATGGGTCAACGCCGTTTCCGAATAGACAAAACAGGGCGTGCCGAATCGTGCGGCGACATCGGCAAGTGCCACGTCCTCCATCATCAATTGGCCGGAACCCGGCGCGCGGATGACGCTGAAAACACCAAGGTCGGCGCTCATAAAGTGCGCTCGGACAATTGCATTTTCGGCCCGTCGCCAGACGGTTTCAACGGACCTTTCTGACCGCACGCGGCGACGGTTAAACAGGCGGACAATACGAATAGAATGAGCAAGGTTTGGCGCATGGCAGTTGGCGTTTTCTGACGGGTCGAGAGGATGGTATCACGCGTATGAGCACACCCATTTTGCTGGAGGAAAGTGAATTTCACGCGCGCGTTGATCGTGTATTGGCGGCGATCGAGAACGCGGTGGAAGCGGCGATTGAAACCTCTGATGCCAACATCGACAGCGAAATCAACGGCGGCATTCTCTCACTCGAATTCGCCGATGGCAGCAAGGTGATCGTCAACCGCCAGACGCCGCTGCGGGAGATCTGGGTCGCCGCGAAATCAGGTGGCTTTCATTTTCGTCTCGATGGCACGCTCTGGCGCGACACGCGCGGCGGTGATGCGCTCGACGCGCTGCTGACACGGGTGATCGCGCAGCAAAGCGGACATGTGATACCAATCACACTTTGATGCGGAATGGAACCACCCTTCACACGATGTCGGCACGATGCAGAGGCGAAATGTCCGACTTGAAAAAAATCCGCACCTCGTTTAGTATCGCCTCAACACCATAAAAACTTGGTTGAAAATCGAATTGACTCGGTATCGACTCGAAACTATTATTTGTATGCGGGCCGCCAAGGCAACAAATTCCGGCGGCGCGAAGGTCGATATGCGGCACGGATTTGCAACGCCTTGCACACGGATTGTTGCCGGCGCAACCGAAAGGTGAGGAGCGAAATGCAGAAGGAATCCCCAATATGCGCGCACATGGATAGACATGGATAAGAGTCCGCAGGTACTGCTGGAGCTGGTCGAGCGGCTCGGTAATCTGATGCGCGCCGAGTTTCGGCGGGCAGGGTCCGACGAGCAATTGCAGCCGGTGCATGTGCATGCGCTGGTCTATCTCGCGCGCG
>JANOKK010000413.1:0-10522 GCA_031419255.1 Betaproteobacteria bacterium | reverse complement strand
AGCCTGCTCGACATCCATGGTCGGCGTGTTCGAGGCGGCGGGCATGTTGACCGATCACGCGCCGCTGGCGATGGTCGGTGGCGTGGAGGCAATGAGCCAGGTGCAGATCGGGCTCACGCAGGGATTTTCGAATTGGCTACGCGCGGTAATGCAAGCGCGCAGTTTCGGCCAACGGCTTGACGCGATTGCTTCCGTCAAAATCAAGCATCTCAAGCTCGATATTCCCAGTGTCAAAAACCGCTCAAGTGGCAAGAGCATGGGCGAACACTGTGAGGAAATGGCCAAGCAATGGAAAATCGGTCGCGCTATGCAAGACCGTGTCGCCTACGACAGCCACGCGCGCGCGGTGAAAGCGATGGCGTCGGGATTTTTCGATGACCTCGTCATGAGCGTCAACGGCACCGCAAGAGACGGCATTCCGCGTGCGGATTCGACGCTCGAAAAACTGGCGTCGTTGAAGCCCGCGTTTGATCGAAGCGGCGCGGGAACCGTCACGGCCGGAAATGCCTCACCGCTAACCGATGGTGCCGCGGCGATCTGGGTGACGAACGAGGTTGGGATTGACAAGCTTCCTGTCAACATGCCGCGCGTGAAGTTGCTCGACACCGAAATCGCTGGCGTGGATATTTTCAGTGAAGGTTTGCTGATGGCTCCTGCGTACGCGATTCCACGCTTATTGGCGCGCCACAATTTGCGGCTTGCCGACATCGACTTGTGGGAAATTCATGAGGCGTTCGCCGCACAAGTGCTATGCAATATCACTGCACTCGAGAGCGAATCGTTTGTGCGTGAAAAGGCTGGCGTGAATCAGCCAATGGGCAAATTTCCCTGGGATCACCTGAATCCGAATGGCGGCAGTGTCGCGATCGGCCATCCGTTCGGCGCGACCGGTGCGCGCATTCTGTCGCAGGCAGTGAAAGAGTTGGCGGCGCTGGGTGCGCATTCCGGGCCGGGCAAAAAAGCAATTGTGAGTATTTGCGCCGATGGCGGGCTCGGGACAGTCGCATTGCTGGAATCGGTTTGATCAACGCCGCGTAGACTTTTTTGTAGTTTTTTTGAGAGGAGCGATCATGGGCACCAAGGATCCCCGCGTCGATGCATACATTGCCAAATCGGCAGATTTTGCCAAACCGATCCTCAATCAACTGCGCAAGCTCGTACATACGCATTGTCCTGAGGTGAGCGAAACGATGAAATGGAGCATGCCTTTTTTCGATTATCGGGGAGGAATACTTTGCAACATGGCCGCGTTCAAACAGCATTGCGCGTTCGGTTTCTGGCTGGGCAATTTACTCACCATCGACGCCGCCGGGGAAAAGGCGATGGGCCAATTTGGCCGCATCACTGCCGTCGGCGATCTGCCCAGCGACAAGGCGTTCGCCAAATTCATCAGGCAAGCCATGGGCCTTCACGATGCCGGCGCGAAATCACCCGCACGAGCAAAGCCGACCGCTGAAAAGAAAGTACTGGACGTGCCACCCGCGCTCACGGTGGCGCTGAAGAAAAACAAGAAGGCGGCTGCGACGTTTGAAGCGTTTCCCTATTCGAAGAAAAAAGATTATGTCGCGTGGGTCACCGAGGCGAAGACCGAGGTCACCCGTGAAAAACGCCTCGCGCAAGCGATCGAATGGATGGCAGAAGGAAAATCGCGTCACTGGAAATACGAGAATTGCTGACTACTGCAAATCCAGAAATTCCGCCTCGAACTCGGCCGGCGGCAAGGCCTTGGAAAAGAAGAATCCCTGATACTCGTCGCACTCCAGATCGCGCAACACGCGGTACTGATCTTCGCGTTCGACGCCCTCAGCAATCACGTTGAGTTTCAAACTGTGCGTCATCGCGATGATGGCGCGGATGATGGCTTCGTCGTTGGGGTCAGTACCAATATCGCGCACAAACGAAGAATCGACCTTGATCGAATCGACCGGCAATTGCTTCAAATACGAAAGCGATGAATAGCCGGTGCCGAAGTCGTCGATCGCGATACCCACGCCCATCTTGCCCAGTTTCGTCAGCAGCATCGCGGTCTCGTCGATATTCTTGAGCAACATGCTTTCCGTCAATTCCAGCTCGACGACTGTCGGATCGAGTGCTGCCGCCTTCGCGGCTGCGGCGATGGCGCGCATCAGACGGTCACCATCGAACATCTGACCCGCCGAAAGGTTGACCGCGAGCCGTAAATCGCGGCCGCTGCGTTCGCGCCATTCGGCAATCTGCTTGAACGCTTTGTCGATCACCCATTCGCCGATCGGCACGATCAGTCCGGAATCTTCGGCGACACCGATAAATTTATCAGGCGTGATCAGCCCGCGCCTTGGGTGTTGCCAGCGCAGCAGTGCTTCGACGCCAGTGACATGACCGGTGAGAAACGACACGCGCGGCTGGTAGTACAAAAGCAGTTCGTCGCGCCTGAGTGCCAGGCGCAGAAAATTCTCTATCGACAAACGCTCCTGCGCGCGCGCATTCATTTCGTGCGAAAAGAACTGGTAATTGTTGCGGCCCTTGGCCTTGGCGTCGTACATCGCCACATCAGCGTGCTTCATCAGCGTTTGCGGATCCTGTCCGTCGCCGGGAAAAATACTGATGCCGATCGAGCACGACGTGTTGAGGTGCTGGCCGTTGATCATGATCGGTGCCGCCATCGAGGCGATCATTTTGTCGGCCACATTCTGCGCGCCTTCGTGCGCCACCGCATCGTCGCCGACTGGCAGGTTTTCGAGTACCACGGCAAACTCGTCGCCACCCTGACGCGCGACGGTGTCGGTCGCGCGCACGCAGGCGGATAGTCGTGCCGCGACACGTTTCAAAAGCTCATCGCCGACATCGTGGCCGAGCGAATCGTTGATGGTCTTGAAGCGGTCGAGATCAATAAACATGAACGCGAGGCGCGATTTCTTGCGCGCCGCATTGGCGACACCTTGTTCCAGGCGGTCGTTCAGCAACATGCGGTTGGGTAAACCCGTCAAGGGATCGCGGGTGGCGAGAAACTCGACGCGGTCTTCCGCCAGTTTTCGTTTGGTGATGTTCGAGGTGGTACCGGTGATGCGCAACGCGCGGCCTTCATCGCCGCGTTCGGCGACTTTGCCTTTGGATTGCGTCCATGCCCACCCGCCCTGCGGATCCGGCAGGCGGTATTCGCAATAAAAGTCCGCCGTCTCGCCTTTTGCCGCCGCCATCAGTGCGGCGCGGAAATTTTCCTGATCCTCAGGGTGGCTCCAGCGCAACACTTCCTCCGCGCTGAATACCGTGCCGGGTTGATCGGCGGTTTTTACACCGAGCAGCGCCTCCCAGCCTTCGCTGAAATAAACTTCATCCACGGCCAGATCCCAATCCCAAATAGCGAGGTTGGAGCCCGCTAATGCCAGATCCAAACGCTCCTTCGCGCGGCGAATTTCGCGCTCGGAGCGCTTGCGTTCGGAAATGTCGCGACCAACGCCGATGCACAAGCGCTGACCGCCAATATCCAGCGCGCGACCGTGAAACGAAAACGGTGTATCGCGCCCGGCCTTGTTACGGATATCGGCTTCAATGACGATTTCACTGCCCGATTCAAACAAGCGCCTGATTGAATCCGACACGGCGGGCCGATCCTTGTCGGCAATAAAATCGAGCGCGCGCTTTTTTTGCATGTCTTCCGCGTTGTGACCAGTTTCCTCCGCAAAGCTCGTGTTCCAGCGGATCATTTTCCCGCTGGCGTCGAACATGAAAAACGCCCCGGGAAGACTTTGAATCGCGGCATCGGAAAAGTCCTTTTCATCGCGCAGCCGGTCCTCAGTGGTTTTGCGCGTGGCGATTTCGTCTTCGAGCAGTTGCTCGAGGCGAATGAATTCCCGCGTGACATGTTCGATGTGTTCCTGCGCGAACATTTCTCCGCCCGCTGCGGGCAGTGGCGCGAGTGTTCCCGGCAACACGCGTGCTCCCGCGCTGGCAGCCGGATGTTGGCGCATCCCTCGCCGCCGCTCGGCGCGTGCCTCCAGCCGAGCACGTGTGAGGTCGGCCAGGTTGACGAGAGCCTCGCGTTCGCGGGGCGAGGCTTCCCGCGAGATCGTATCGAATACCGCGAGCGCGCCGATCACCGCGCCGTCTTTTGCAATGATCGCGGCACCGGCGTAAAAACAGATGTGCGGCAGACCCGCGACCAGCGGGTGATCGCGAAAGCGCTTGTCGGCGAGCGCATCGGGCACGACAAAAATACGGCCCTGCGGCGCGGTCGCGGAACTCGCGGGTAAATAAAAACTGTGTGCGCGCGAGAAGGTATCGACGGGTAAATTTACCCGCGCCTTGAACCATTCACGCCACGTCGCATCATTCACGCGAGGCGCAGGCACATCGAAAAATGAAATGCCCGCCATCGCGGCACCGAATACGTCGGCCGCGCGCCGCGCAAGATCATCGAAGGCGGGCTCGGCCGGTGTATCGAGAATGTCGAGGAGGGCCAGCGCTTGCCGCGCGTCAGCAGGTGGCGGCGCGGTCGAACTCATGTGCGGCAATGGCGATGCGGCGCAGGGGCAACGCGCGGGGGGTACAAATTATGCGGAGCTTGGAGAAGTAGAAGTAGTGGCGTTGCGTGCATGGCGATCCGTGCGGCGATGCTCACGAACGCAGTACTGCAACCACCGGCGCGTGATCCGACGGCCGCTCCCATTTGCGAGGTTCAATATCGATTGACGCACTCTCGCAGCGCGCGGCCACGCCGTGTGTTAACAGAATATGGTCAATTCGCAAACCCAGATTTCGCCTGAACCCGTTCATGCGGTAATCCCACCACGAGTAACTTTTCTCTGGCTGCGGAAATAAACGAAAACTGTCTTTAAGCCCCAGATCGACGAGCCGTTGCAATGCCGCGCGCTCGGGCGCCGAACATAACACCTGACCTTCCCATGCTTTCGGGTCGTGTACGTCGCGATCTTCAGGGGCGATGTTGTAATCGCCCAGCAACGCGACATCGGCGAACTGGGCGATTTCTTTTTGCATATAGCCGGCAAGGGCATCGAGCCAGCGCAATTTGTATTGGTACTTATCGGAATCGATGCTCTGACCATTAGGGATATAGACACTGACGACGCGAACCCCCTGAATCGTTGCCGCAATCAGCCGCTTTTGTTCGTCCGCGAAGCCGGGCATTCCTTTGCGGACATCTTCGGCGCGAGTGCGCGACAGTATCGCCACGCCGTTGTAGGTTTTCTGCCCATCGAAGACCGCGTGATAACCAATGTCATCGAACGCGGCCAGCGGGAATTTTATGTCTTCCTGCTTCAATTCCTGCAAGCACAACGCGTCCGGCTGGTCTGTGCGCAGCCAATCGAGCACATGTGGCAGGCGGACGTTGAGCGAGTTTACGTTCCAGGTCGCGAGTTTCATCGCGCCGTTTCCGCGCTGATTGCCATCGGTGGTGCGTTATTTTGTCGGTGCCGGCGTGGATGCCGCAGGCGCGGCGGTGCTCGGCGCAGGGGTTTTCGGCAGGATGCCAGGATAGGTTCGCGGGTAACCGGAATTGGTCAATGCGTCGTGCCATTCGCTTTCGGCGAAGCCCTTGATCACGCGCTGCCCGATGGTCAACGTGGGCACCAGCAATGCGCCCGCCGCTTCCTTCAATGCATCGCTGGCAGCAGCATCGGCCTCGGGGTTGCGCTCGGTGTATGGAATGCCACGTTCGCTCAGAATGGCGCGCGCTTTACTGCAATTTTCACACGCGTTGGCGTAGAGCGTAACCGGATTGCGCTTGACGGCTTCCTTGACGCTATATGGCAGCTCGTCAGAAGGCTTCACGTTGTCGCCATAACCTTTTTGCCGTACATCCTTGGCATCCTTGGGCGGCGGCGTGTCCGAGTAGCTGACTTTCCCATCTTTATCGACCCACTTATAAAGTTGCTGTGCGTCGGCGCGGGTGGCGGCAAATGCCGTCAAGACCGCAATCGCCAACAGCATCGCACGCATCGCATTGGTCATTTCCATGCTCCTACCGTGATGAATTTCAGAAAGACATTGCGTCGCGCCGCTCGCGCGCATTAGAACGCGCCCTCGTCACAACGCCGCAATCTTCATGCCATTATGGCGCAACAGCGCATCGATTTCCGGTTTGCGGCCACGGAAGGCGGCGAACGAATCCATTGCCGGACGGCTACCGCCGCGCCCCAGTACTTCTCGGCGAAAGCGCGCGCCGGTGTCGGCATTGAGCACACCGGTTTCTTCAAACGCGGCGTACGCATCGGCCGCCAGCACCAGCGCCCACATATAGCTGTAATAGCCGGCCGCATAGCCGCCACCAAAGATATGTCCGAACGCGAGCGGCGAGCGGTTGAACGGCGGATATTTCACCACCGCCACCTCATTGCGAACTTCGTCGAGCAGTGCCAGCAAATCGGTGTTGGCCGGATCGAATTCCGCATGCAGCCGCATATCGAACAAGCCGAACTCGAGCTGGCGCACGAACACCATGCCGGCCTGGAAATTTTTCGCGGCAATCATTTTGTCGAATAACTCACGCGGCAGCGGCGCACCGGTGTCGGCATGCGCGGTCATGTGCGCGAGCACTTCCCATTCCCAGCAAAAATTCTCCATGAACTGGCTCGGTAATTCGACCGCATCCCATTCCACGCCGTTGATGCCGGATACGCCAAGCTCTTCGACTTCCGTCAGCAATTGGTGCAGACCGTGGCCGAATTCATGGAATAGCGTGATCACTTCGTCGTGCGTGAACAGGGCCGGCTTGCCATCGACCGGCGCAGCAAAATTGCAATTGAGATACGCGACGGGAAGTTGCAGCGTGCCGTGCGTGCGGCGGCGGTTAATCGCATCATCCATCCAGGCGCCGCCGCGTTTGGCGTCGCGCGCATGGAGGTCCAAATAGAACTGGCCGACCCGCGCATCGTTCTTGTCGCGCAAATCGAAAAATCGCGCGTCGGCATGCCAGGTTTCCGCGCGCGCCGGGGTGACATGCAATCCATACAGCGTCTCGATCACGCGAAACACGCCCGCCAATACGTTTGGCTCGGGAAAATACTGTTTGACCTCCTGATCCGAAAACGCGTAGCGCTGCTGGCGCAATTTCTCCGATGCGTAGGCGACATCCCATGCGTCGATGTCGGCAAGATCGAGTTCCGCGCGCGCAAAGGCTGTCAATTCGGCCCAGTCTTTTAGCGCGAACGGTTTTGACTTCGCCACCATTTCGCGCAGGAAGGCGATGACCTCAGCGGGCGTTTTTGCCATCTTGGTGGCGAGTGAAACACCCGCATAGTTTTCATAACCTAGAAGCGCGGCCGTCTCGGCGCGCAACGCCAATATCCGATCGATGATGCCGCGGTTGTTCCATTTCGCCTCAGCCCCGAGCTCGGAGGCACGCGTCGAATAGGCGCGATACAGCCGTTCGCGCAGCGCGCGCGAATCCGCGTATTGCATCACCGGCACATAACAAGGTGCGTGCAAGGTGAATTTCCAACCCGGCTTGCGCTCTTTCTCTGCTGCCGCACGAGCCGTCGCCAGAATGTCGCCCGGTAAACCAGCCAACTCCGTTGCGCTTTCGGTGATGTATTCATAGGCGTTGGTCGCGTCGAGCACGTTGTCGCTGAACGTCGCCATCAGCGTCGACAATTCTTCCTGAACAGCAGCGAGCCGCGCCCTTTTTTCTGCCGACAATTCCGCGCCACCCAATCGAAAATCGCGCAAGGTGTTGTCGAGCGATTGTTTCTTCGCCTGATCAAGATTGGCCCAAGCGCTATCGCTGCGCAGCGCCTTGTATTTGGCAAACAGGCGCGCGTCCTGCGAAAGCTCGGTCCAGAACTGCGTGACGATCGGCAACGCGCCGTTGTAGGCGTCGCGCAAGGCAGGAGAATTCAGCACCGCATTCAAATGGCTGGCGATATTCCAGGCTCGCGCGAGCCGCTCGGTGACGTCGTCGAGCGGCGTGACGAAATTTTCCCAAGTCGGTGCCGCGGGCGAAGTGCCCAAACTATCGATGGTCGCGCGGCATTCGTTGATCAAGTGATCGATCGTCGGACGCACATGCGCAGGCGTGACGGCGGCAAATCGCGGCAGTCCGGAAAAATCCAGCAAGGGATTGGCGGCGAGGGTTGCAAATGGGGCGTTCATAGGTGGAAAACCGGATGAAAAGTAAGGCGGCAATTATAGCGTTGCGCGAGTTGTGGGCCGCGCGCGAAAGCATTGCCGGGGCGCGATTCAAACTGGTGTGGGGTTTGGCTCCTCCCGTTTTAAAGGGAGGTTGGAGCAGGGGTTTCGAGTGGCGTGCCACTCGCCTGCGGAACGGTATTCCGATGCAGCGGAATACGCGGCCTGCAAGGCGGGAGGGATTTACGGTGTCCGTAATGTTGCCGGTGTTCGCGCACGCCAGAGCCGCGAATCCCCCTCACCCCCGCCTTTTTCCAAAGGGGGAAGCAAAGCAGCTTCCAGTTTCCACATCAGTATGAATTGCACCCGCATTGCAGGGGATGGCATCACGAGTACAAGTTGGTTTTCAGCAAATATCTCAATTTAGAAAATCGCGGACGCAATCGATGTTGCGGAAACTTGTTGCAAATCAGATTCAACACTTGTTAGCGTGTGGGCGATGCACCCACAAGAAATTTTTTGCGCGCTAATTGAGGTTTTCAATATTCATGACAGTCCAATTTACCCATTCGTCGTTCCCGCGCAGGCGGGAATCCAGCGTATTCCGGCATACGACGCTGGGGTGAAAGCATGCTTTCACCGTGCGCGGGAACGACGGAAAATGGAATTTGCATTGTCGTGAAAATTGGAAACGTCGATAGTTTCGGCAATAGCAATGTTGCTCAAAGGGTCTGCGCGTCTGACGGACAAATTTATGGGTGTCGATTTACGTCACCCATGTCGCTAAACAGCGACAACAAAAACTCATTGAAAACAGTCTTTTGGCGGGAGTCAATTTTTTGTGTCGCAGGATGGCGACAGATTCGCCGATTTCAACCGCCGCAAGAAACGATGCAGCAGAGGCAAGTGACTGATTGTTGGGCGATTACGAATGCTGGCATGAACGGTGCTGAGGTTGATGGCAGAAATACGAATTTGCGGTGAACGACGCGATGATTGAGTTTGAAGCGTCGTGTGCGGGTGAAGTAGTAGGAAGCGATCGCCGGCAACGCCATTTTTTGGAAATTGAACGTCCTTGAGGAACGAACTTGAATATTTCGCGGATCACTAGCGTCCCAACGTTTCATCGAAAGTGTGGCGTAAGTTGATGATTTGTTTATCGATATTGGGTCATTTTTTTGTCCACGATGTCGATTTTGGGGTGGCATTGGCCCATGCTCGGAGACCGTTTTTCGTCCTCGAGGGATGCCATGCGAGAGAGCCAACTGGTTTTTGCCCAAGTTGTACAGCATCTTCCGTTGAAGGCATTTTCGCGGATGGTGGAACAGCGCCGCGCGCAACACAAAGTCAAGGAGTTCAGTTGCCTCGATCAGTTTTTCGCGTTGAGTTTTGCGCAACTGACCGGGCGCGAGTCGCTGCGCGATATCGAAATCAATCTGCGGGCGCATGGCAAGCACCTCTATCGCATGGGTTTTCGCTGCAAGACGATCTCGCGCAACACACTGGCGAACGCCAATGGCACGCGACCGTGGGCCGTGTTCGCCGATCTGGCGCAATACCTGATCGGCATTGCCCGCCCGTTGTATGCCAACGATCCCCTCGGCGGCGAATTCAAATCCTTGATGGGGGCGACGGTCTATGCGCTGGATTCGACCACGATCGATCTTTGTCTGTCGCTGTTTGCCTGGGCGCCGTTTCGCTCCACCAAGGCCGCGATCAAGCTGCATACGCTGATCGACCTGCGCGGATCGATCCCGAGTTTCATTCATGTCAGCGACGGCAAGATGCCCGATGTCCGGGTGCTCGATTGGCTCTCGGAGCAAGGCTTGCTCGAGGCCGGGGCCTACTATGTCATGGACAAGGCCTACGTCGATTTCGCCAGACTGTACCGGCTGAATACGGCCCGCGCTTTCTTCGTCACCCGTGCCAAGGACAACCTGCAATGCGAAACCGTGCGGCGCAAGGCGGTCAACACGCTCACCGGCCTCATCAGCGATCATCAGGTGCGGCTGACCAATGCGGCGTCTTGCCGGCGTTATCCGGACGTCCTGCGGCGCGTGGTGCATTTCGACGAGGAAACTGGCAAGACATTCGAATTCCTGACCAACAACCTGACCCTGCCTGCGCTGACCATCTGTGCGCTGTACAAGCAGCGCTGGCAAGTCGAGTTGTTCTTCAAATGGATCAAGCAGCACTTGCGCATCAAGTCGTTCTTTGGCACCAGTGAGAATGCGGTCAAGACGCAGATCTGGGTCGCCATTTCCACCTATGTGCTGATCGCGATCATCAAGAAAAGACTGCACCTGAATCACTCCCTGCACGAAATCTTGCGCGTGCTGAACCTGAATATGTTCGAAACGACACCGATTCCCGCCCTGCTCAAACCCGCCTTCGAACCAGATCAACAGGGCGTTTCCCCAAATCAGGGAAATCTGTTCTGAACGTTGGGACACTAGTG
>JANOKK010000412.1:0-5787 GCA_031419255.1 Betaproteobacteria bacterium | reverse complement strand
TTGGCCGAATGCACCGTCATGAGTTGCAACGCATCCTCAGAAGCGCCCGCTTCATGTTCGCCCGCTTCGAGACTCGCGTGAGTGAGGAAGTCGACCAGCGCAGTATCCTCGCCCTCGTACTCTTCCTGAAATTGCGCGGTCGCGTTGATCAACTCCGCCAAATTTTCCAGCCGATCAGCACCTTCGCGTTCGGCCTGATAGTGGGCGCGAAGACCGCTTTTTTCGAGACATTCGTCGGCCAACTCCTGCAATGCAACCACACTCGACGACGCCTTCAACGATTCAGCGATTTTCAGAAATGCACCGATCATCGATGCCGCGCGTCCACTGATTTCACCTTTCGCGATGCCCGATGACGCTGCCGCGTACATCGATAGATTATTGCGCCGTGCCAATTCCTGAATTTGCTCGATCGAGCGCGCGCCGATGCCGCGCGGCGGAAAATTGATCACGCGAGAAAATGCGCCATCGTCATCAGGGTTGGCCGCGACGCGCAAATACGCGAGCGCATGCTTGATTTCCTGACGCTCAAAAAAACGCAAGCCGCCATAGACTTTGTAGGCGACCCCCGCACGAAACAGTGCGTGCTCCAGCACCCGCGATTGCGCGTTCGAGCGATACAAGAGCGCCATGCTGCTCAAATCGGTACCGGCACGATTCAGCGCTTTGACCTCATCGATGATGAAACCGGCTTCGTCATTGTCAGACGCGGCGGGATAGATGCGCACCGGCTCGCCATTGCCTGCCTCGGTCCACAAATTCTTGCCGAGGCGCTCTTTGTTTTGCTGAATCACCGCATTGGCGGCATCGAGAATATTGCCCTGCGAACGGTAATTCTGTTCGAGCTTGACGACGTTGCCGCCGGCATAGTCGCGCTGAAAATCGCGCATATTGCCGACCTCGGCACCGCGAAATTTGTAGATCGATTGGTCGTCATCGCCCACCGCGAACATCGCGGCACCGCCGCCGCCGAGCAGGCGAATCCAACGGTATTGCAATTGATTCGTGTCCTGAAATTCATCGACCAGAATGAACTTGAAGCGCTCGCGGTAGTGTTCCAGAAGCGGCGGATGTTTGGAAAGCAATTCAAAACAACGTAGCAGCAATTCGGCGAAATCGACCACGCCCTCGCGCTGACATTGCTCATCGTAGGCGCGGTAAAGCTCGACCTGGCGGCGGGTGAATTCATCCTGCGCTTCCACCGCGCCCGCACGCAATCCCTGTTCCTTGCAGCGATTGAAAAACCAGCACATCTCGCGCGGCTTGTATTTTTCTTCATCGACATTCAACGACTTCAGCAAACGCTTGACGGCCGATTGCTGATCAGCCGAATCGAGGATCTGAAAAGTCTGCGGCAAATTGGCGTCGCGATGATGCGCGCGCAACAGCCGGTTGCACAAGCCGTGAAAGGTACCGATCCACATGCCGCGCGTGTTGATCGGCATCATCGCCGACAATCGCGCGAGCATTTCCTTGGCGGCTTTATTGGTAAACGTCACCGCGAGCACACCGGCAGGGCTCACTTGGCCAGTCTGAATCAGGTAGGCGATGCGAGTCGTCAGTACACGCGTTTTGCCGCTACCCGCCCCGGCCAGCACCAGCGCGCTTTCGCGTCCCAGCGTCACGGCTTTCAGTTGTTCGGGATTAAGATTGTCGAGCAGACGCGGATGTGGCAATAACGGCTGTAGATGTGGGTCCGGGGCATTCATGCGAGGCGATCAAGTTTGACGCCGCATTATAAAGGCTCGCTTGATCGCTTAATTACGAAGCTTCAACATCTCCGCCTAGAACCAGCGCCGAAATCGACTTCGCGTTCGCTACTGAATGCGCACTTCCTTGAACCCGGAACCCGCCTTCAGTTGCGCCGCCAATTGACGGGCCGATAATTCGCTCTCCATTTTGTCGATCATCACTGTATTGTCGGTCGCAATTTCGGCCGGATAGCCGTTGCTGCGTAATCCACGCATGGCCTGCCGCGCTTCGTCACGACTCGCAAATCCGGCGACAACCACCTTCCTGTTGCCTTTCGTCGTGGTGCCTTTACCGAATTCAATTTCAGTCTCAGCCGCGAATATCTCAAGTTGCGCGGACGATAGCGATGTCAGCGGTTCGGGCGGTGCACTGCGCGTGGATTGAAACAATTGCAACGGCGTATCTAGCGTTAACACGTTGTTGTCATTGCCGGTAATTTCGATCTTGCCTTCGATCAGACAGACGATATCTTTGTCATCGCGACCGCGTCCCCAGAGATCGGTGCCGCGAATGCCGATGGTGGCATTTTGTCCGACGCGGATTTTCACGTCGCGCTTGGTGGTCTTCGCGAGTGCCTGAGTAGTGAAGCGAAACGCACCCGTCACGACGCTTAGCGCAGCATCGAAAACGCCGCCTTTAGGCTGCGCTTTTTCAATCACAAATTTTGCGTTTTCGCCGAGCTTGACGAGACTGCCTTCGTCGAGCTTCAGCAACAGGCGGGCACCAGTGCCGGTACGCAGTGTATCCCCTGTCTGCAACGCGATGCCAGGCGAAACCGGCACGGTCAGCCCACCACGATCCAGCCACGCGGGCAATTGCACGGCCTCAACAACGCCGGCGGAGGCCGCCAGCACAGCATTGGCAAAACAGGCGGCCAGGGAAAACCCAAGCGCATAAATCCATTTCTTCATTCTTGATACTCCATATCAATTTTCAACCGTTGTGTCATACGCAGACTCTCGCACACTGGATGTTGGCGCATTTGACGAACGCGCCGCAGGTGACGCCAAGAGGACAGGGGATACCCCGGCTGTATAATTCAGCATTGCACAATTTGCGGCGAAAGTCAGTGAAATCGATCACTCCGCCGACCCAAAATCCGATGGATTCCCAGTACCACCCCAAACAAATCGAGGCCGACGCGCAAGCCGAATGGACGCGCGCGGACGCATATCGCGTGCATGAAAATGCGTTGGATCCACGCGGCAATCCAAAGCCGAAGTTCTACGCCTGCTCAATGCTGCCTTACCCTTCGGGCAAGCTGCACATGGGGCATGTTCGCAACTACACCATCAGCGACATGATGGCGCGGCAGTTGCGCATGAAGGGCTTTAACGTGTTGCAGCCGATGGGCTGGGATGCGTTCGGCCTGCCCGCAGAAAATGCAGCGATGAAAAACCACGTCGCGCCGGCGAAATGGACCTACGAAAATATCGCCTACATGAAAAAGCAGTGCCAGGCGATGGGCTGGGCGATCGACTGGTCGCGCGAATTCGCCACCTGTGACGCAGCGTATTACAAATGGAACCAGTGGCTGTTTTTGAAGATGCTCGAAAAGGGCATCGCTTATAAAAAAACCCAGGTGGTGAATTGGGATCCGGTCGATCAAACCGTGCTCGCGAATGAGCAAGTGATCGACGGCAAAGGTTGGCGCTCCGGTGCGCCGGTGGAAAAACGCGAGATCCCCGGTTATTACATGGCGATCACGAAATACGCCGAGGAATTGCTCGACTGTGTCGCCAACAAACTGCCCGGCTGGCCGTCCAACGTGCGTGCGATGCAGGAAAACTGGATTGGAAAATCGGTGGGGGTGAGGTTTGCGTTCACACATGCGATTCGCGAACGCGAATCGGCGCTCTCTCCTTCTCCCTTGGGAGAAGGCCGGGATGAGGGGTCGCCGCGACAGGGTCTTGTGCAGGACGGGAAACTATTTGTGTTCACGACGCGCGCCGACACCCTCATGGGCGTCACGTTTTGCGCGGTCGCGGCCGAGCACCCATTGGCGATAGTGGCGGCGGCGCGCGATCCAAAAATCGCTACATTTATCGATGAGACCAAGCGCGGCACGGTGATGGAAGCCGACATGGCTACGATGGAAAAGAAGGGCGTGCCCACCGGATTATTCGTCTCCCATCCGCTGACCGGCGACAAGGTGGAGGTCTGGATCGGCAACTACGTCTTGATGAGTTACGGCGACGGTGCGGTGATGGGTGTGCCGGGGCATGATGAGCGCGATTTTGCGTTCGCGAAAAAATATGCGTTGCCGATCAAGCAAGTGATCGACACCGGCAAGGCCTACTCTACCGGCGCATGGCAGCAGCACTACGCCGACTACGGCACTTGCATCAACTCGGGCGCGATGGATGGGATGGATTTCGCCAAGGCCATCGATCATGTTGCCGCGCACACGGCGGTCAGCGGCGGCGAAAAGAAAACCCAATATCGCCTGCGCGACTGGGGCATCTCGCGTCAACGCTTTTGGGGCACGCCGATCCCGATCATTCATTGCGAGGATTGCGGCGACGTGCCGGTACCTTATGCGGATTTGCCGGTGTTGTTGCCACAGGATTTGATTCCCGATGGTTCGAGTAACCCGCTGAAAAAAGACACGCGCTTCCTGAATTGCGCCTGCCCGAAATGCACCAAACCCGCCACGCGCGAAACCGACACCATGGATACATTCGTCGATTCGTCCTGGTATTTCATGCGCTACACCTCGCCGAATACCGCGCCGGATTATCACGAGAAGATGGTCTCCGCGGGCAATGACTACTGGATGCCGATGGATCAATACATCGGCGGCATCACCCACGCGGTACTGCACCTTTTGTATGCGCGTTTCTGGACCAAGGCGATGCGCGATCTCGGCTTGCTTGCCTTCGACGAGCCGTTCACCAAATTGCTCTGTCAGGGCATGGTGCTAAACCACATTTACTACCGCAAAGGCGCGCGCGACGGCATCGAATATTTCGCGCCGAGTGATGTCGAAACGGTTGCGAATGAACACGGCAAAGTTGCGACATACCGCCTGAAATCCGACGGCTCGGTCGTCGAATATGACGGCGTAGGCACGATGTCGAAATCGAAGTTGAACGGCGTCGATCCGCAGGAAATGGTCGATACCTACGGTGCCGATGCGGCGCGCCTGTTTGTGATGTTCGCAAGTCCACCCGAGCAGACGATCGAGTGGTCTAGCGCGGGCGTGGAAGGCGCGCAGCGGTATTTGCGGCGGGTGTGGAATTTTGCGGCAACCAATGAAGCCTCGATCAAATCAGCCGGGGCTATCAATACCAGCGCACTCGATGCCGGCGCGAAAAAATTCCGCCGTGATTTGCACGCGACCTTGAAACAGGCGAATTACGATTATTCGCGCCTGCAATACAACACCGTGATTTCAGCGTGCATGAAGTTGCTGAACGCGCTGGAGGAAAACCGTCAAGCACCCGCTTCGCTGCTGCGCGAGGGTTTGTCGATACTTTTGCGGGTCTTGTATCCCGCATGTCCACATATTGCCCACGCGCTCTGGTCGCAACTCGATTTCACAAAGGAATTCGGCGACCTGCTCGATGCGCCGTGGCCCGAACCCGATCCCGTCGCCCTGGAGCAAGACGAGATCGAACTCGTGGTGCAGGTGAACGGAAAATTGCGCGGCCATATCTGCGTGCCGAAAAACGCCGCCAAGGAAGCCGTCGAGCAAATCGCCTTGAACGATGAAGGTGTGAAGCGTCACACCGAAGGCAAATCGATCAAGAAAATCATCGTGGTGCCGGGGAAATTGGTCAATGTGGTGGCTTGAAGATCGTGACGGAAAGTGCGAGACAGGTGAAGCGTGACTAATTGTGGTGACCGGAAAGGCGTGACAGGTGAAGCGTGACGAGTGACGGGAGTCAGTCGGAGAAGGCCATCGGGCGCGCGGTGAGCGGGAACACGATGCTCCTCGTCACTCGTCACCCGTCACCCGTCACGCGAGCGAGCACCGTCACCCTCATGACGGCACTTGCGGCGGCGAGCATGTTCCTCACCGCCTGCGGCTTT
>JANOKK010000411.1:0-1057 GCA_031419255.1 Betaproteobacteria bacterium | reverse complement strand
ATCACAAGCGCCTCGCCTTTGTGTCCAAAACACCCGGACGCACGCAATTGATCAACTTGTTTTCGCTAGGCGATGATCGGACGCTGGTCGATCTTCCCGGTTACGGCTATGCCGAAGTCCCGGCGCGAGTGAAGGCGCATTGGCAGAATGTGATGGCCGCCTATGTGGGAACGCGCGTCGCGCTGAAGGGTTTGGTCTTGATCATGGATGCCCGTCACCCCCTGAAGCCGCTGGATATCAAGCTGCTCGATTGGTATTTGCCGACCGGCAAGCCGGTGCATTGCCTGCTGACGAAATCCGACAAATTATCGAGAAGCGAGCAAACAGTTACATTGCGCAGCGTGATCAAACAAATGCAGGCGGCAAAACACGATGTCTCCGCCCAGCTTTTTTCGAGTCTGAAAAAAGAAGGCGTCGAAGAAGCCGAGGCTGCCATCGAGCGATTGTTCGGACCGTAAATCGGACAGTGCTCGGGGAAAAGAAAAGGGCACGGGAAAGGGGAATCCCGTGCCCTCGGAACAGCCAAAATCAAGAAAAACCTTGATAAAGGCACCCGCTCAGGGAGGAGAAGCGGGGAGGAATGAACCCCTCGTACGATAAGATGTAGACATATCGCGAAAGTTCAATTTTTTTCGCGAAGCGCATTTTCGCCGTGATGCGGACAACGCGTGTCGCACCACGACGCGAATGCAAACCCATCCTTGACCATTGAGTACTTTCATGAATCTGGGCCAATTTCCTGATCGAAGAATGCGCCGGCTGCGCCGCAGCGGATTTATCCGCGACATGGTGCGCGAAAACTCGCTGACACCGGCGGATCTTATCTATCCTGTTTTCATCCTTGATGGTGAAAAGCGGCGGCAGGCGGTGGCCTCAATGCCAGGAATCGACCGAGTTTCGATCGATTTGCTTCTCGCGGTGTGCGAAGAGTGTGTCGCGCTGGGTATCCCCGCCATCGCGCTGTTCCCGGTCATCGAGGCGTCGTTGAAAACGGCGACCGGCGACGAAGCGGAGGTGTGGTTGTTGTCATTGTCATCTTGCTGAATGAGCTGCTGCT
>JANOKK010000410.1:0-2758 GCA_031419255.1 Betaproteobacteria bacterium | reverse complement strand
GCGAAACTCACCGAACTGACCCTCGCCGCCAAACTCGGCGTCTCGCGCGGGCCGTTGCGCGAAGCATTTCGCCTGCTCGAAGAAGCGGGGCTGGTCAAGATCGCAAAAAACCGCGGCGTGTTTGTACGCGATATTCCCGTGGAAGAAGCCGTCGAAATTTTTGACCTGCGCGCGGCGATGGATGAATTGGTTGGCCGCAAACTTGCCGAGAATATTTCTGCTGCGCAATTAAAGGAAGTGCGCGGCATGGTCGATGCGATGGAAAAAGCGGTGAAGGACAAGGACGCCTACCACTATCATCTTTTGAACCTTAAATTCCATGATCGATTGGTGGAACTCGCGGGGAACAGCAAGCTGACCGACATTTATCGGAAGCTCATCAAGGAACTTTCGCTGTTCCGACGACTGAATCTTGAAGACGGCTGGCTGATGCCGATTTCTGCTTCCGAGCACCGCGCCATCGTGAAGGCGATTGCTTCCGGCGACACCGATGCCGCCGGCAAGGCGATGTTTGAACATGTGATGGACAGCAAAGCGCGCACCATCGAGCACAATTTAAAACGCGACGCGGGCCGGAAGCATGCCAACGCAAAGTCCGCATCATCCAACTCGGTGGCCGGCACCGTTGCCGCCCTGAAATCAAGGCACTGACGTGTTGAATATCAACCAGCGTACGTGTCAAATTCCGCAACAACCGGTCGTCGTCGTTTGCGTCGATGGATGCGAACCCGAATACATCGCGCAAGCGGTCGCGCACGGCAAAATGCCGTGGATGAAAAAAGTACTTGCTGACGGCACGGCGCTAACGGCTGACTGTGTGATTCCGAGTTTCACCAATCCCAACAATCTTTCAATCGTCACCGGCGCGCCGCCATCCGTTCACGGTATTTGCGGCAACTACTTGTTCGATGCGGCCAGCGGCACCGAAGTGATGATGAACGATCCGAAATGGCTGCGCGCGCCCACGTTGCTCGCGGCCTTGGCGGATGCGGGCAAGTCGGTCGCAGTCGTTACGGCCAAAGACAAGTTGCGTAAATTGCTGGGCCACAAGATGCGCGGCATTTGTTTCTCCGCCGAAAAAGCCGATCAAGTGTCGGACGCGGAAAATGGTATTGCGAATGTTTTGGCGCTAGTCGGATTACCGGTACCGGATGTCTACAGTGCGGCCTTGTCGGAATTCGTCTTTGCCGCCGGTGTTGCGTTGATGAAAACCCGCAAACCCGATGTCATGTACCTCTCTACCACCGATTACGTGCAGCACAAGCACGCGCCCGGAACGCCGGATGCCGATGACTTCTATCGGATGATGGATGGCTATCTGGCGCAACTCGATCAACTCGGCTGCGTGATTGTGGTGACGGCCGATCACGGCATGAATGCGAAGACCAAGCTTGATGCAACACCGGATGTGATTTACCTGCAAGATGTGCTGGACGAGTGGCTCGGTGTAGGTGTTGCGCGGGTGATTCTGCCGATTACCGATCCCTACGTGGTGCATCACGGCGCGCTGGGATCATTCGCGACTGTGTACCTTCCGCCAAGTACGGTGAACTCGACGCTATTTGATCGAATTGCAGCATTGCCCGGTATGGAAGGCGTTTATTCGCGGGCCGATGCGGCGAAACACTTCGAATTGCCTGCCGATCGTATCGGCGATTTGGTGGTGGTGTCGGAGCGCTCCACGGTGATTGGCACCTCGGCTTCGCGCCACGATTTATCCGGCCTCGATGCGCCGCTGCGCTCGCACGGCGGTGTTTCGGAACAGCGGGTGCCGTTGATCATGAACCGCAAGGCGGCACTCGATCCCGCCCGCCGCTGGCGGAATTTTGATGCTTTTGATCTGGCGTTGAATCTCGCAGCAGGCAAGGGGCAATAGTCATGGGCGGTGAACATTTTCGGCGCGAAGGCATGCGCATCGGCGGCAAGATTGTCGGTGCGGATCGGTCCGGTGAACGCGCCATTTCGATTGTCAATCCGCATACCCGCCAATGCATCGGTTCCGTGCCAAAAGCCACCATAGTAGAAATTCGCGATGCCTTCGCCTTGGCAGCCGCCTACCGCCCTCGCCTCACCCGCTTCGAGCGCGCCAATATCCTCAACAAAGCCGCCGCGATTGTTCGCGCACGTACCACTGAAATTGCCGCGCTGATCACTGCCGAATCGGGCCTTTGCATCAAAGACGCGATCTATGAAGCCGGGCGCGTGGCCGATGTACTTGGATTTGGCGCGAACGAAGTATTGAAAGACGACGGCCAGATTTTTTCCTGCGATTTGACGCCTCACGGCAAAAAGCGCCGCGTCTTCACGCAGCGCGATCCGCTGCTTGGCGCGATCAGCGCCATCACCCCGTTCAATCACCCTATGAATCAGGTCGCGCACAAAGTGGTGCCGTCGATTGCGACCAATAATCGTATGGTGCTGAAGCCATCCGAAAAGGTACCCTTCGCAGCACTGCTGCTGGCCGATATGCTTTATGAAGCGGGGCTGCCACCGGAAATGTTTTCCGTCGTCACCGGCGATCCACGAGAAATCGCCGATGAACTTATCACCAACGCGAATGTGGATCTGGTCACGTTCACGGGCGGTGTCGCAATTGGAAAATACATCGCGTCCAAGGCGGGCTACCGGCGCATCGTGCTCGAACTCGGCGGCAACGATCCCATCATCGTAATGGAAGATGCCGAACTCGATGAAGCGTCCACGCTAGCGGTGCAGGGTTCGTACAAAAATTCCGGTCAGCGCTGCACCGCGATCAAAC
>JANOKK010000409.1:0-6519 GCA_031419255.1 Betaproteobacteria bacterium | reverse complement strand
ATCAACACGTCATTCAACGTGCGCGGCGAACCGATCGTATGCACACCGGCCGATGCGTTTCGCTGCTTCATGGGGAGCGAAATTGAAAGCCTCGCGGTGGGCAACGCGTACTTGCGCAAGGCCGAACAGGATCCCGCGCTAAAATTGGATTACAAAAACGCGTTTGAACTGGATTGATGTGGCGCGGAGCGCATTGCGTTCGCTCCGGCGACAATGTCACCAACAGACATTTGTCACGCGGATCACCGATACCTCCTGCGGCGTTAGTTGAAGCCTTGCGGCGAATTTTCTTAGATCGCTCATTTGCTTGTTTCTAACGTCGATTCTCAAGCAGCCCAAGAAATGACACAGCCGCAAATCCTCATCACCGGTGGTGCCGGATTTCTTGGCGCGCATATGGTGCGCGCCTTTCTCGACGCGGGCAAAACCGTGCGCGTGCTCGATGTCGCGCCGCGACCCGATTGGGCCAATGATGTGGATTATGTTAAAGGCGGCGTTTGCGACATCGATACGGTGCGGCGTTCCGCACACGGCGTTGATAGCGTCGTACATGCCGCATTTGCCTCACCCCGCCAGTCGCGGCAAACCCTTCGCACGGTAAACGTTGATGGCACACGCATGGTGTATGAGGCTGCCCGCGACGCGGGCGCGCGACGCTTCGTGCTGATTTCGTCAACTGTCGTTGAAAGGTCGCCTCGACGGCATCCTTTTCTGCCCGGTTCCGGCATGTCGCGGCTCGATGATTACCGTGCATATCGAACGGAAGCCGAATCGTGGTTGTTGCAACAGCAAAACGGCCCGTCGGTCGCCGCAGTGCGGCCAAAAACATTTCTCGGCCCCGGGAAGGTTGGCGCGTTCGCCATGATGTTCGATGCGATACGCAGAGGCGACACGGTACCGGTGCTGGGCGCAGGGACAAACCACTATCAATTGCTGGACATTCGCGATATGGCCGAAGGCGTGCGCTTACTTGAGGGTAGCTGGCATCGAGGCGTATTCCACTTCGGCGCGGAACAGTACGGTACGGTGCGCGAAGACCTTCAAGCGCTGATCAACCATGCGCGAACCGGCGCAACGCTGCGTTTCATGCCCGCGCCTTTATCGAAAACGGCGTTGCGCATGATCGAATTGGCCGGGCTCACGCCGCTTTCCGAGTGGCACACTTACAGCGCCGGCGGGCGCGACGGTGTCGCCGACATCCGCCGCGCGCAACAAGAATTGGGCTGGCATCCGACGCGCAGCAACGTACAGGCGCTGACGGAGGCCTATGATGCCTACACCACCGCGTTCAGCTCGGCGGTCGGCGTGGTTACCACGCATCCGCTGCCGATCTCGCACAAAATTTTGCGAAGTGCCTTTCGATTGCTGGATCGTGGATGATGTTTTGGATCGCCGCATGTCAATAGGAAAATAAATGGGAGCGCGAGGCTTGCGGGGATTACGCATCGGTATCGACGGCGGTTGCTGGTCCAACTGGCGGGGCTACGGCCGCTATACGCGTAACCTGTTGTCCGCACTTGCCGCACGCGATGACGGCAATGAATACCTGATGTTCATGGATCGGGAAAGTGCTGCCGCGAATGACCTGCCGACGGGCTTCAAAGCCGTGGTCGTGGACTTGAGCGAGGCACCGGGCACGGCGGCATCAGCCGACGGCCGGCGCAGCATTATCGACTTGCTGCGCATGTCGAGGGCGGTCGCGCAGCACCGTCTGGATGCGTTCTTCTTTCCCTCGGTGTACACCTATTTCCCGTTGATTCGTCCGGTGCCAACCATCGTCGCGATTCACGACGTGATTGCCGAACGTCATCCTGAAATGATTTTTCCCAACCAGCGCGCGCAATTTTTTTGGCGCGCCAAGCTTGCGTTGGCGCACCGTCAGGCGCGGATGATTCTCACCGTATCGGATCATGCCAAGGCCGGCATTTGCGAACACTTCAAATTGCCGGATCGCAAAGTTCGGGTGATTCTGGAAGCGCATGACCCACGGTTTCGCGTCCTCCCTGACGCGCGCGATCCCGCAGAAATACTGTCCGGTCATGGGCTTACGCCGGGATTGCGGTATCTCATCTATGTGGGCGGATTGAGTCCTCACAAAAATCTGAAGGTGTTGATCGAAGCGTTTCGCCGCATTGCGCCGCGCTTCCCAACGCTGCGCTTGTTATTGGTGGGAAATTTTTCCGGTGATGTGTTTTTTTCCGCCTATGCCGAATTGAAACGTCAGGTCGAACAGAACGATTTGTCGAACCAGATTTGCTTTACCGGGTTTGTTGATGACACCAGCCTGATCGAGCTATTGAATCGCGCGGAACTGCTGGTCATGCCGTCGCTGGAGGAGGGTTTTGGTTTGCCCGCGTTTGAAGCCGCCGCTTGCGGGACGCCTTCGGTGGTGAGTGAGGTTGGCCCGGCGGCATCGCTACTGAAAGATGCAGTCATCGCCTTTGCGCCGCACGATGTCGATGCACTAACTACCGCACTCGACACCATATTGGCCAATCCCGCATGCCGAAAGCAGATGGCGGCGGCCGCCTTGGCACGCTCTGCTGAATTTTCATGGCGGCGCGCCGCGGCAGAATTCTCCGCGCTACTGCAAGAGGTCGCGCGTTGAAATTTTGCATGATCACGTATAAAACATTGTGCCCGATGCTGGTTGAGTCATTCAGTCAGGGCACGCCCGCCATTGGGTGCGATCTGGGCGTATTGCCCGAATTAATTGATCAATTGAAAGCCAGACGCGAGAAGAACCAAGATGCCGTTGCGTAATTGCGTGCAATGAAATCGCCTTGAGGCATACTGTCTCCGGGCACACACAATTGTCATGTAAACACAAGCATCGGCGATGCCTGACGCTGCGTGCCAGGGCATGGAACGCATCAGAGTTAAAAAAACGGAAGGACACAACGCAATGGGAAGATTCCAGACAAAACGCGTACTCGTCACGGGCGGTGCCGGTTTCCTCGGCTCGCACCTATGCGAGCAACTCGTTAACCGGCATTACGATGTGCTGTGCGTGGACAATTTCTTCACCGGCAGCAAGGACAACATTCGGCATTTGCTCGGCAACGCCCACTTCGAGTTGATCCGTCACGACGTTACCTTTCCGCTCTATGTCGAAGTGGATGAAATTTACAATCTGGCGTGCCCGGCTTCGCCCATCCACTATCAATATGACCCGGTGCAAACCACCAAGACCAGCGTACATGGCGCCATCAACATGCTGGGCTTGGCCAAGCGCGTCAAGGCTCGGATATTGCAGGCCTCCACCAGTGAAGTTTACGGCGACCCGGAAATACACCCGCAGACCGAGGACTATTGGGGGCGGGTCAACCCGATTGGAATGCGCGCTTGCTATGACGAAGGCAAACGATGCGCGGAGACATTGTTTTTTGACTACTACCGGCAATATAAAGTGAGCATCAAAGTTGCGCGCATTTTCAACACCTACGGCCCCGGCATGCAGCCCAACGACGGTCGCGTGGTGTCGAACTTCATCATGCAGGCATTGAAGAACGAGCCGATCACGGTCTACGGTGAAGGCCAGCAGACACGTTCATTTTGCTATGTCGATGATCTGGTCGATGGCTTGATTCGCCTGATGGAAAGTCCGGCGGAACTGACTGGCCCCGTTAATCTGGGCAATCCTGGCGAATTCACCATTTTCGAATTAGCGCAACAAGTCATCGCGCTAACGGGATCGAAATCGACCATCATTTTCAACCCCCTGCCCAGCGACGACCCCAAACAACGCAAGCCCGACATAACGCTTGCACGCACGCAATTGGAGTGGGAACCTAAAATCAATTTGGCCGCCGGGCTTGGCGACACCATCGACTATTTTCGACGCGTGGCACGCGTTGAATGATCGCCGATTAAATGGCGTTGTGTTGATGCGCGTCCTGGTTTCGTTCGATCGGGGCGATGGCGGCAAAAAATAGAAACGGGCGGATTGGGTGGATGAATACACAACGTAGCGAACCGATGCGGCGGATTGCAACCCACGTGTTACTTGGCGTCGCCAGTTGCCTGTTGGTGTGGGGGTTTCTCCGGTATATGAAAACTACCGATGTGAAATTCCAGATCAGTATGGCAACCGCCTACGGTTCGCTTTTTCTGCTGGTCTTGTCGCTTGCCATCGGTCCGTGGAATGTGCTGTTCCAAAAAGCAAATCCGCTCTCCAGTTATTTGCGGCGCGACATCAGCATTTGGGCCGGCATTCTTGGCCTGGTCCATGTGGTCGCGGGCATTCAAGTGCACATGGGCGGGAAAATCTGGCCTTACTTTTTTCCCGGGCCGGAGGCGCGGTTCAATTTTCCATTGCGACTCGATTGGTTTGGCCTCACCAATTACATGGGGCTGGTTGCCACCGTTATTCTGGTGATGCTGCTGTGCCTTTCCAACAACGCGTCGATTCGCGCGCTCGGCGGAACGCGCTGGAAATTCCTGCAACGCTGGAACTATGCGGCCGCCGTGCTGACAATTTTCCACGCGTGGGTGTACCAGTTCATTGAGAGTCGATATTTCGTGTATGTCGTGGTGTTGACCATCATGGCGCTGGTCGTTTTCAGCCTGCAGCTCGCGGGGTTTCGACGCGCACGTGGCAAGTCGCTGTTTTGAACGGAACGAACCGATGCGATCTACTTTCATACCGCCGATGACAGGAAGACAGGATCACCCGATGGAGTTCGGCAATCCGGGCCAGTTCGCTTGGTTGATTGTCGGCCTGTTTTTTTTCGCGCTGTTGCTTCGGCTCACCAGCTTCACCGGACTGATCGCCTCCGACGATCTGACCTATTCCCGATTTGCGCAACAGATCGCGAGCGGTCAGTACGTTCTGGAATATCACCATTATGCAATCCGATTTTTCGTGATCCTGCCAGTGGGTCTGGTCTACGCAATGTTTGGCGTCAGCGAATGGAGCACGATCATTGTGCCGCTGCTGACCTCGACTGCTTCTGTGGTGCTGTTGGCGCTGATTGCGACGCGGCTGTTCGGCGCGCGCGCGGGGCTGATCGCCGGGCTGTTATTGGCGACCTTTCCACTGCAGCTTTATCACGCCACCATTTTGGTGCCGGAACCGATCGTTGAATTCTACGTCCTGCTCGCGGTGCTTATCTATGTTCGGACCGATGAGAACGCCAGCGTGGCAATGGGCGCATTGGCCGGGGTGCTCATCGGTATCGCCTACCTAACCAAGGAACCGGCCCTGTTTGTGGCGCCTGCGTTATTCATCGATGCCGCATTGCGGCACCGCTGGCGGCAGGCGTTTGGTATTGCCGCCGGCGTGGTCTCGGTGATTGCACTCGAACACGCGTATTACCTCGCAATGACCGGTGATCTGTTGTTTCGCCCACACTCGATGGTCATTCACAATCAATACGTGGCGGGCAGCGGACGCGAAATTTCTCCCGACTTGTTCAAACCCGGTCTACTCCGCCGGCTTTTCATTGAGTATCCGCGCATGATGCTGATACCGGGGTTGGACTTCGGCATTCATTCGCTGGTAGCACTCATCCTGTCGGCGCTGGCGATATTCCGTTTCCGCAAAGATCGCCGCGCTCATTTCCTGTTGCTCTGGGCGGTCGTGCCCTGGCTTTATTTGAATTTCGGCACCACCAGTTTCACGCGCTATATCCCGATTCCCGCCGCGCCGCGTTACATCGATTTCACCTATCCCCCGTTGTTCCTCCTTAGCGCGTGGCTGCTCGCCGATGCGCTTTCAAAGACCCGCGCATCAAATGCGGCAGGTCAACAAAATGGGCGCGTGCGATTGATTTACCCGTTACTGGCGTTGGTCATGATGGTGGGTGCGGGTTGTGGTTTTGCGACCCGCGCGACCGGTTACAAGACCAATCAAGTTGCCGTACTCAGGATAATTACCGAGAAGATCAAACAGCGAAAGATCGACCGTGTATGTTTCGATGTGGCATCCGACACGGGTGTAAAAGCGCGCTTGCCGCGCGCCATGTTCATCCTGAGCGCGGGCCAAGTTCCGGTCTGCGAAAGTGCCACCGGGCGGATGGTGATTCGCGCCGATCAACTCGGGGTTCCATTCGTCGCATCGCTGGAGCCGTAGGCACCAAGGCGCGGCGTTGCCAACCGAGCCGCGCCCGCTTCACCGCCATTCGAACCTGTGCGGGTACGGTGTCGACTAAGAATTACCAGTGACGAACAAAGAAATCCATCTACGCCAACCGTTTTTTCGCTCGCGATACCGCCAGCCTCACCTGCGCAGGCGCGGTGCCGCCCACATGGTTGCGGCTCGCGACGGAGCCTTCCGCCGACAACACGCCATAGACATCATCCACCACCAGCGACGAATACCCGCGCAACACCTCCAGCGGCAATTCCGCCAAATCCTTTTCCAGCGCCTCCGCATCCTTGACCGCGCGCGCGACGATTTCATGCGCATCGCGGAAGGCCATGCCTTTTTTCACCAGGTAGTCGGCCAAATCCGTGGCGGTGGCGAAGCCGCGCAGCACGGCGGCGCGCATCCGCTCGGGTTTGACCTCGATCGCCGCC
>JANOKK010000408.1:0-3909 GCA_031419255.1 Betaproteobacteria bacterium | reverse complement strand
TGCCAGTTCTGCGCGTTCGCGAAAAAGAAGCGGGATGCGGACGGCTTCGAGCTGAGCGTGGAGCAGGTGGTGCAGAAGGCGCTGGAAGTCGACATGGCGGTGGTACACGCGGAAATCGCTGCGCAGGAAACACAGCCGGCCTGAGTACCCGAACGGAGGCGCCGCCGGTCAAAGATTCAGAAAGCCCATTCACGTGGGCTTTTTTGCATTTTGGCCCCACCAATGCGTCGGGCGGCTGTTTCTAGGATAATTCGCGCACTCCACCCTTTATTGGCCACCATGCTGCCTTCATTTTCCCCGCTCCGCGAAGCCTTCCTCGCGGATGAAGCCCGTGCCATTTCCGCCTTGTTGCAAACCGCGAAGCTGCCTGCCGACCGGAATGCCGCCGTCGATGCCACCGCCCGCCAGCTGGTCGAATCGGTACGGGGTCGTCAACGTGAACACGCGGGCATGCAATCGTTTATGACCCAATATGACTTGTCTACACAGGAGGGTGTGTTGCTGATGTGCGTGGCGGAGGCGCTATTGCGCATCCCCGATGCCGCCACGGCCGACAAACTCATCAAGGACAAGTTCTCACAGGGCGACTGGAAGAAGCATCTGGGCGCGTCCGATTCCCTGCTGGTCAACGCCGGTACGTGGGGCATGATGCTGACCGGTAAATTGGTGGCGCCGACCGCGGACACGTTTGGCGATGTGGGCGGCTGGCTGACCAGGCTGGCGGCGCGTGCCGGCGAACCCATCGTGCGTACCGCGTTGCGGCAGGGCATGAAATTGATGGCGGAACAGTTTGTCATGGGACGCACCATCGGCGAGGCGCTGAAACGCGCTGCATCCGGCGATCAGGCCGCCTATCGGCATTCCTACGACATGCTCGGCGAAGCGGCGATGACGGCCGAAGACGCCGAGCGTTATTTCTCGGCATATAAAAAAGCGATTGCAGAAATTTCGCGCAACGTGAAGACGGGCCAACGCGTGTTCGAGGCACCCGGCATTTCGATTAAATTATCCGCGCTGCATCCGCGCTATGAACTCGCGCATCGTGAGCGGGTGATGGCGGAGATGCTGCCGAAAGTGATGGCGCTCGCGGTGCAGGCGCGCGATGGTGGCATCGGTATGACGCTGGATGCGGAAGAAACCGAGCGCTTGGAAATTTCCTTGGAGATTTTCGGCGCGGTTTACGGCGACAAAAAATTTGATGGCTACGAAGGGTTGGGAATCGCCGTTCAGGCGTATCAAAAGCGCGCCGGGCCGGTGATCGATTGGCTGGCGACACTTGCCGGCACGCATGGCCGGCGCATCATGACGCGGCTCGTGAAGGGTGCTTATTGGGATACTGAAATCAAGCGCGCGCAAGTGCAGGGGCTCGAAGGCTATCCGGTCTTCACGCGCAAGGTGAACACCGATGTTTCCTATCTCGCTTGCGCGGCAAAAATGCTTTCGCAACCGCAGGCGTTCTACGGTCAATTCGCCACTCACAACGCACATACCGTGGCAACGATTCTGGAGCGCGCCAGTGGCAACACCGCTTATGAATTCCAGCGATTGCACGGCATGGGAATGGAATTGTACGAGGCGGTACTGGCGCGGCCCAACACGGCCTGCCGCGTGTATGCGCCGGTGGGTAGCCACGAAGATTTGCTGCCGTATCTGGTGCGGCGACTACTGGAAAATGGCGCGAATTCGTCCTTCGTGAATCGCATTGCCGATCCAAACGTGTCGATCGATGATGTCGTCGCTGATCCGGTGTCCATTTGCAACGCGAATACCGACAAGGCGAATACCAAACTGCCGCTGCCGCGAAATTTGTTTTTGCACGGCGACGCGAGCCGCCTCAATTCCGCAGGCTTCAGTTTTGCCGACGTCGCGGCGACCGATCAATTGTTTGCGGAACTGTCCGCCACAATGGTACGCACGGATTTCTCGGCGCTGCCGTTGATCGCGGGTGAATCGATGCGTGGCACGCCGATCGATGCGAACAGCCCTGCGACGCTGGAAAAAATTGGCGTCGTCGAAGAGGCAGACGCACAATTGCTTGATCTCGCGTTGCAGATCACGTCGGGATATTCGCAACAACCGATGGCCGCGAATGAACGCGCTGCGGTGCTCGACCGTGCGGCCGATTTGCTGGAGCAGCGCCGCGCAATTTTCATGGCGTTGTGCGTGCGCGAGGCGGGCAAGACACTGCCCGACGCGCTGGGCGAAGTGCGCGAGGCGGTGGATTTTTGCCGCTATTACGCCGAACTGGCGCGACAACATTTCGTGGTGCCACATCGTCTGCCCGGGCCGACCGGTGAATCCAACGATTTATATTTGCAGGGGCGCGGAGTATTTGCAGCGATTTCGCCATGGAATTTTCCGCTGGCGATTTTTTTGGGGCAGGTTGCTGCGGCGTTCGCGGCAGGCAACGCGGTCGTCGCGAAACCGGCCGAGCAATCGCCGATCATCGCGTTTGAAGCGGTCAAGTTGTTGCTGGAAGCGGGCATGCCGAAAGATGCGATCGCGCTGCTACCGGGACACGGCGAAATCATCGGTGCCAAACTAGTGGCAGATACGCGCGTGGCCGGCGTGGTGTTCACTGGCGGTACCGCGACCGCACAGGCGATCAACCGCACGCTGGCGAATCGCACCGGTGCAATTATTCCGTTCATTGCGGAAACCGGCGGTCTGAATGCGATGATCGCGGATTCATCCGCCCTACCGGAACAAGTGGTGAATGATGTGATCGCGTCGGCGTTCAACAGTGCCGGGCAACGCTGCTCGGCGCTGCGGATATTGTGCGTGCAAAAGGACATCGCGCCGCGCATTGCAACTTTGCTCGAAGGCGCGATGCAGGAATTGAAACTGGGCGATCCGGCGCGGCTCGATACCGACATCGGCCCGGCGATCGATCGCGATGCCTTCGACATGCTGGTGGCGCACCGCGAACGCATGGCCGGGCAATTTCGGCAGATCGGCCAGACGCCGTTGCCGATGAATATTCCGAAGGGACACTTTTTCGCGCCCTGCGCGTTTGAGATTCCCGCGTTCGAGTCCATCACGAGCGAAGTGTTCGGGCCGGTGCTGCATGTGTTCGCGTTTAAGGCGGGTGAATTGATGGCGGTCGTCGACGCCATCAATGCCAGCGGCTACGGTTTGACCCTGGGCTCCGCCGCGCCGCCCCTCCTTGACGACACACAAACGCGGAACATCTTCGCTGAAATCGAGAGCTTGATATGTGCCGCCTTTACCGCGTTGGGTCAGCGCACTAAAAATGTTATAAGTCGTGCCTAAAGGTGTATCGGAAAATGAAGATTCAAAATGCTTTTTGTTATTTTCAAACAAATCGGCTAATCCTTCGGGAACAGCCCGAAAACGATCATCGGGAACAAATTCTCCGGCAGAATTTCGGACAGCGAGAAACTTATTGCCTTTTTCATCCGTTGCTTCAATCAACGAAAACGCGCCGTAACGGTAAAAAACCGAGCTTTCCGGCAGATATTGTTCATCAAACGGAATCGAAACCGCAAAAAAATCCTGTGTTAATTCGTGAATTTGCCGGGCAATTTCAACAGCTGATTTTTCCGTCGGCGGATAAACGGTGATAAATTTTCCGACTTGAAAATAGCCGTAATGCAAACCGGCGTTGATTTTGGTAAGTTCTTCCAGAGATTTCGGAGCTTTGAACTGCACGTCTTGTGAAATCAAAAACGGCACAACCCGTTCAAATAAATCGCAAGCCTCAGGAACCGTTGCCGAAATGTGAAGTTTCCATCCCTGCGAAGGTTCTTGAGGCTTTTTCTCACGATTAGTTCGCCAAACCGAATTTTCTACTTTAACCGGCAAATATTTTTCGCAAAGACGATGCCATCGGCGATGAAGCGTAACCTCTGCGGCATCTGTTTCGACGTTTTTTAATGCTGAAAAATT
>JANOKK010000407.1:0-6465 GCA_031419255.1 Betaproteobacteria bacterium | reverse complement strand
CCGGACTCGATCCGGGGATGACATTGCACTCTTGAAATGGTAGCGCAATAAGCTAACCGCCCTGCATGCGCATTTTTCGCGCCGCTTCTTCCAATTGCGTGTCTTCAATCTCACGCAGCACACTTTCCATATCGACCGCTTTTTGTTTGCGATCAAATCGTCCGGTCAGCGCAACATCCGGCGTCAGTGTGCTTTTTTCGTAGTGCGCCCAAATCTCGCTGCCATATTTCGAGGCGAGCAATGCCGGCGCGAAACGCCCGAAAAAATTGCGCAGATTGCCCACATCGCGTTCCAGCATCGCCTGCGCGTGATTATTGCCGGCTGCATCCACCGCCTGCGGCAAATCGATGATCACCGGGCCGTCGCCGCCGATGAGAATATTGAATTCCGAGAGATCGCCGTGGATCACGCCCGCGCACAGCATGCGCACCACTTCACGAATCAACGCGTCGTGATATTTGAGCGCCAGTTCGGGCGTGAATTCAACATCGTTCAAGCGCGGCGCCGCGTTGCCTTCGGCATCGACGACCAACTCCATCAGCAACACGCCTTCGTGAAAATTGTACGGCTTCGGCACCCGCACACCAGCGGCGGCGAGACGATACAAGGCGTCGACTTCGGCGTTTTGCCATGCGGCCTCCTGCGATTCGCGGCCAAATTTCGTGCCTTTTGCCTTCGCCCGTGCCTGGCGGGTATTCTTGGTTTTGCGATTTTCGGTGTAGTCGACTGCCTGTCGGAAGGCGCGCTTGTTGGCTTCTTTGTAAACTTTCGCGCAACGCGTCTCGCCGTCGCAATTGACGACGAACACCATCGCTTCTTTGCCGCTCATGAGTTGCCGTACCACGCCGTCGATCAGGCCATCTTCCAGCAGCGGTTGCAGCCGTTTGGGTATTTTCATGCCGACAGTGTAGTGGGATGCACGGTCTTTTTCCAAAACGGCGGATAAACCGCTATGGAGATAGTGGGTGCAAGTTCCCCAACATTGTCGGGATCAGCTCAGACACCGTCGGATGAATATGCATCGCCCGCTGAATCACCGTGTAGGGCGCACCCGCGTACATGATGTCGAGCAGGCTGTGAATGGCCTCGTCGCCTTCGATGCCCAGCAGTGTTGCGCCGAGAATCTTCTTCGACTCGGCGTCGATCAGCACGCTCATGAAACCCGCCGTTTCGCCGCGTTCGCGGGCGCGGCCGACCCTCGCCATCGGCATCTTGCCGATCAGAACTTTGCCGCCGGATTCCTTCATCCACCCGCGCGCCGCCGTTTCGTTCATGCCGATGCGCGCCAATGGCGGGTCGGTGAATAGCGCGTAGCAGGCGATACGGTCGCGCACCGAGCGCGATTCACCGTCGAGCAAATTGGCGGCAACGATTTCATAATCGTTGTACGAGGTGTGCGTGAAGGCACCGCGACCGTTTGCGTCGCCCAGCGCAAAAATGCCATCAACATTGGTGCGCAATTGGTCATCAACGACAATGTAGCCGCGCGCATCGGTTTTCACGCCAGCTCGTTCCAGACCCAGATCGTGCGTATTTGGCAGTCGGCCCACCGCCAACAATAAATGCGTGCCTTCCACTTCGCGCAACGTCGATCCCGTGCCCATCGAAACCGCGATGCCGCCGTCTCGGCGCGCGACGCGAAGATCTTGCGCATTCAGGCAAAACGCGACACCTTCCTGCTCAAGAATTTGCTGCAACGTTGTTGCAACCTCAGCGTCTTCGCGGCTGACGATGCGCGGTCCGTTTTCCAGCACCGTCACGCGGCTGCCGAAGCGGCGATACATCTGCGCGAATTCGAGACCGATATAGCTGCCGCCTACGATGATCAAGTGTGGTGGCAGGAAATCGACCTCCATCATGCTAGAGTTAGTCAGGTATTCGACCTCACTGAGACCCGGAATATCGGGAATCAGCGCACGCCCGCCGACATTGATGAAGATGCGATCCGCTTCGAGCACCGCATTATTGACGCGCACCGTGCGAGGGCCTTCGAAGCGAGCATGACCTTCAATCACGCTGAGATTCGCCGTGCCTTTGAGCCAGCTCTCGACGCCGCGATTGGATTGACCGGATACTGCATCCTTTCGCGCCTTGACCTTCGCCATGTCGACACGTACGTCGCCATCGATCATCACGCCGTAATCGCCAGCGTGACGGGCGACGTGTGCTGCACGGGCGCTGGCGATTAGCGTTTTAGTGGGAATGCAGCCGACATTCACGCAGGTGCCGCCAAATAACTTCCGCTCGATGATCGCCGTCTGCTGGCCGGCCTTGGCGAGCCTTACTGCGAGCGCGGGGCCGGATTGCCCGGTGCCAATGACAATTGCGTCGAATTTTCTGTTCATGCCATCTCCGGAAGTTGATTGCAATGCCAAATGGCCACAGCCCAAGGCTAGCAGGTGCGAGAACGATCGCCCGAACACTGGCCTGTTGTCCTGCCAGAGTGAAGGAAGAGTCTTGGCGGCACAAGTGGCCGTCGGCTCCGTGTTTTGTGATTCGCCTGCCGACTGCAATCGATTGTATGCGTAGAATGTATCGTCATTGGAACCTAGCGAACGAGACGCATCGATGGAAAGCAGCCGGCTCGAACAGGAAATCCTGCAAAGTCCGCGAATTTATCGCTTCGGCGAATTTGTGCTGAACGCGGAGCGCTATGAGCTTCGCAAGGGCGGCATGCCGATACGCCTTCAGCCAAAGACTTTCGACGTTCTCTGTTATCTGGTCGCTCATTCCGGTCGCCTGGTCGATAAGGACGAACTGTTCCGCGCGGTGTGGCCGGATGTCATCGTTACCGAGAATTCGCTCACGCGTTGCATCAAGGATTTGCGCAAGGCGCTGGACGACGACGCGGCCCATCCGCGTTACATCGAAACTATTGCGCGCCGCGGCTACCGGCTGCTCGTCGCGCCGGATGAGATCGACGATTTTTCATCGGCAAATAGCGGTCAGTCGGATGGTCAGCCGACGAAAGAAGGCAAGCCGGTCCTGGCGCCGATGCCGACGGTCGCGCCCGGAAAGCGAAGCGGCAGGATTGTGTATGGCGCGATTGCGGCCATCGCCGCCATTGCCGCGATCACCGGCATCGGCTGGCGCGGCACCGGACCTGAATCCGTGGCAGCGAAGCCGGCCATTGCGGTGCTGTCCTTTGCCAACTTGTCCAGCGAGCCAGAGACGCAGTATTTTGCCGACGGCGTGGCCGAAGACTTGCTCGATCTGTTCGCGCAAGTACCCCATCTGCGGGTGGTGGCCCGCACGTCGTCGTTTGTTTTTCGTGGGCAGGAACGCGATATCAAGGCCATCGGCCGCGAGCTTGGGGTGGATTGGGTGCTGGAAGGCAGCGTGCGCCGCGAGGCCGACAACGCCCGTGTCACGGTGCAATTGATCGATGCGCGCAACGGCTTTCACGCTTGGTCGGGGCGCTACGATCGCAAATACACCGATCTGTTCGCAATGCAGGATGAAATTGCCCGCGCGGTAGTGACGCAGGTGCTGCAGCGCGTCGAACTGCTCCCGCAGGTTGCTACCGTGGCACCAACCGCCAATTTCGACGCCTATCAAAGCTTCATGATTGGACGCGATTACCTCAATCGCCGCGCGCTGGACTGGCCGGCCAAATCGCTCGCCGCATTCGATCACGCGATTGCGCTGGACCCGAAGTTTGCACGCGCGCATGCCGGCAAGGCCATCGCCGAAGCAGCGGGCGCAATTGCCCCGGGCCCGGGGCTTAAGCGCGCCAGGGAAAGCGCCGACCGCGCCCTGCAACTCGACCCCACGCTTGCTTTCGGCCATGCGGCGCGCGGGTTCATCCTGCTCTATCCAACTGAAGGATCGGATCCACGCGCAGCCGAAGCGGCGTTGCGCCGTTCGTTGCAGCTCGATCCCAGCCAGGGCAACACCTACAACTGGCTCTACGCAGCGCTGACCCGGCAGGGCCGACGCGGCGAGGCGTTGCAACAACTGGAGAAGGGTATCGAAGTCGATCCGCTCAATCCCTCCATGCTCGACAATCGTGCCACGATGCTATTTTGGCTGGGCCGGTTCGACGAGGCCCGTGCCGGTTTTGAGCGGGCGCTGCAATTGCCCGGGTCGTACAATGGCAAATACATCAGCATGGCTCTGCTGCAACTGCCTCGCGGCGAGTTGGCCGACGCGTTGCGCAGCGTGCGACTGTTCGCGCGCAATGTCAGCGCCAGGGATGCCACCCTCGTGCACAAGATTGGCTTCACGGCCTACGCGCGCCTGGGCTTGTTCGACGAGGCCGAACGGCGATTCAAGCTGGCATCGACAAAACCGTTCGACGCGAACCGGTTGCCGTCTTTCGAAGAGTATCTGCGCATGCTTGGCCGCGTTGATGAACTGGAACCCCTGGCGCGCTCGATCGGCCCAACAACACCCGCCTCACCCCCGCTGGAACAATTGCTGGGCCGGGCCGCGGCCTTGCGCGGAGATTGGGATTTGGGCATTGCGCGGCTGGCGCCATTTGTCCGGCTGGAACCCGCCGATGGACTGGGCGGCTGGGGTGGCAATAGTGAATTCCTCGACAGTCAGTTGGCGCTCATCCACGCACTGATAAAAAAAGGTCGCATCGATGATGCGCAGGCCGAGGTAGTGCGCATACTCGCCCGGCACCGCACCGCTCGCGCGTCGGGGTACACAGGAACGCCGGACGAGCAATATCTTTATGCCATGGCACTCACGCTCGCGCTACCCGCGCGCGATGACGAGGTATTTGCCGCATTGGAATCGGCACTGTCATTGGGCTGGAACAATGTCGGGATGGCAGAGCATGACCCCCGCTGGGATCGAATCAGGTCCGATCCGCGTTTCAAGGTCGCGATGGAGAAAGCCGCCAAGTCGATGGCGCGCGAGCGCGCCAAAGTCGAGGCACGCGTGGCAGCGGGCGATCCCGATTTCATCGACGCCAAGCCCTGATTGACCGTCACGGATATAAAAACAACGGTTTAGCCGCGAATGGCACTCGACCGCCGTGGCACCAGCCCGTCCTTCCACGGGAAAATCACCCTTTAATCGCATTTTGATCACGGCCCGGTCACGACTCTTTGGTCGTGACTGCGCATGCTAGCGCTCTCGCCGCGAATTCAGGCGTGACGTTTTTCACGCCACTCACCGGCATCACCTGTAAAAAGGGAGCATGAGTGAACCATCTCGCTCGATTCGTTTTATGCGCCGGACTGGCGTTGCTGGCGCCGTTTGCCGTCGCTGCGCCGCCACAAACCATTAATTATCAAGGCTATCTCACCAACCCGGCGGGCGTGCCGGTAAACGGCGCGCAGGTGATGACTTTCCGGCTCTACGACGCCGCGACCGGCGGCGCCTTGCTGTGGACCGAACTCAAGCCCTCGGTCACCGTCTCCAACGGGAATTTCAACGCTATCCTCGGCACGCCCACGCCGATTACGCTGCCGTTCGATGCGCCGTACTGGCTCACGGTGACGATCAACGCTGACGGCGAAATGTCGCCCCGCCAGCCATTGACCAGCAGTCCGTACGCATTTCGGGCTTCCTCCCTGGATAGCACCGCGACAGTGGCGGGTTTGCAAATCGGCGGCACGATTACCAGCGCGACCCTGCCGGCCAGCAACTTGACGGGTACCCTGGTCACCACGCAGATCGCCAACAATGCCGTGACGCAGGAAAAGCTCTCGCCCGTTTCCGGCGCGGTCGCGGGCAAGGTACTCGGTACCGATGGTGCCAATCTGCAGTGGCTGACCGCGGGCGTGGGAACGGTCACCAGCGTGGACGCCGGCGCCGGCCTGACCGGCGGGCCGATCACTGGAAGTGGCACGATCAACCTGGCGGCGACGCAACTGCTGCCTGCTGGTGCCTGCGCCGCCAACCAGGTCGCGAAGTGGAACGGCAGCGCGTGGACCTGTGCGACGGATAACGACACGAACAACAGCGTCAACGATGCGCGGTATTTCAAGCAGGGCGGGAATGCGTTCGGTGCCATTGCGGCGGTGGGCACCACCGACGACAAGGAGTTGCAACTCTTCGTCAATAATGCGGTAGCCCTGCGACTCCAACCCAATACCATTTCTCCCAATATCCTGGCGGGTTTCGGCGGGAATTATGTGGCTATCGGTAGTTACGGCGCGAGTATCGGGGGTGGCGGACAGCAAGGAGTAAACTGTGGTAACTTTTCAAACAGGGCCTGCTACAACCAAGTGACAAGCCATTTCGGAACCGTTGGAGGTGGGCGCGGCAATCTCGCAGCCAATTTGTCAACGGTAGCTGGGGGCGGGGAAAACACGGCGAGCGGTTATAATTCGACAGTCGGCGGTGGCGACACAAATTCCGCAAGCGATGCCCGTTCGACGGTCGGCGGTGGCGTCGATAACACGGCGGGCAGCATCTATGCGATGGTCGGTGGAGGACTCGCCAACTCTGCGGGCGGCAGCTATTCGACAATCGGTGGAGGATCCTCCAACTCTGCGGGCGGCAGCC
>JANOKK010000406.1:0-4142 GCA_031419255.1 Betaproteobacteria bacterium | reverse complement strand
GTCGTGTCGGTACCGAGAAGGCGGTGCATCTGCTGGAAGAATCGACGTGGCGCACCGGGTTGCTGGAAGAGTTGTCGCAGGTGATGGTCGATGCCTCGATCTGCGGGCTTGGGCAAGCGGCACCAAATCCGATTCGCTGTGTGATTAAACATTTTCCGCAGGAGATTTCATGATGATTACGCAGGCCAAAAAAAAGACTGTCACCCCGGATTTATTCGGGGATCCAAGTTTGCATCTCGCTGCGAACACGAAAATTGGATCCCGGAATGAATCCGGGACGACAATTTTTTTCTCCACCATCGCACTCATCCCGAAATCTCCTGCGGAAAATGTTTGATCACGCAACGAATCGGATTTGGCGCTGCCTGCCCCAAGCCGCAGATCGACGCATCGACCATCACCTGCGACAACTCTTCCAGCAAGCCAGTGCGCCATTTCGATTCTTCCAGCAAATGCACCGCTTTTTCGGTTCCGACGCGGCACGGCGTGCATTGCCCGCAAGACTCATCGGCAAAAAATTTCATCAGGTTCAGCGCCGCATCGCGCGCCTTGTCTTGGTTCGACAAAATCACCACTGCCGCCGAACCGATGAAGCAGCCGTGCGCTTGCAGCGTATCGAAGTCAAGTGGGATATCACCCATGCTGGCTGGCAGTATTCCCCCCGATGCACCGCCCGGTAGGTACGCGTAGAACGACTGCCCATCGAGCATGCCGCCACAAAATTCGTCGATCAATTCCTTCACGGTGATACCGGCCGGTGCCAGATGCACGCCCGGTTTTTTGACGCGACCCGAAACGGAAAATGATCGCAAACCCTTGCGGCCGTTGCGCCCATGACCCGAAAACCAATCAGCGCCCTTTTCCAGAATGTCGCGCACCCAAAGCAGCGTTTCCATATTGTGCTCAAGCGTGGGGCGGCCAAACAATCCTACCTGCGCGACGTATGGCGGACGCAACCGCGGCATGCCACGCTTTCCCTCGATTGATTCGATCATTGCGGACTCTTCGCCGCAAATGTATGCGCCTGCACCGCGCCGCAATTCGATCTTGGGCAGCGCATGTTTGCCGGGTGGGTTTGCATAAAGCGCTTTCAATTCTGCTTCCAGAATTTCACGGCACTGATGATATTCATCGCGCAAGTACACATAGCAGGCGTCGATGCCGACCACTTTCGCCGCGATCAACATGCCTTCGATAAATCGATGCGGATCGCGCTCCAGATAATAGCGATCCTTAAACGTGCCCGGCTCACCCTCGTCGATATTCACTGCCATCAAACGCGGTGCTTGCTCAGCACGCACGATGCGCCATTTGCGCCCGGTGGGAAATCCCGCGCCGCCGAGACCACGCAGGCCGGAGTGTTCCATTTCCGTGATCGTGGCTTCGAGGTCGCGTTTGCCGGAGACAATATCGAGGTAAGTCTGGTAGCCGCCCTCGGCCAGATACTTGGCGTAGGTGGTGTAGTGCGCGGGCAACGCACGGGCTTGCTTTTCCTTGACCGCATTGGCGACTTTTTCCGCTGTCGCATACCCAAACGCATTCTTCCCCACGCACACTGCGGGCGCCTCAGAGCAGCGCCCAATACACGGTGCCGCAATCACCCGCACGTCCTTGCCCAAAATCACCGGCAAGCGTTTCAATAAGTCATCCGCGCCCGCCATCGCGCAGGAAAGTGTTTCGCAAACGCGCACTGTCAAGGCCGGCGGCGCAGCTTCGCCTTCCTTGATCACATCGAAATGATGATAAAACGTCGCGACTTCATAGACTTCCGTCTGTGCAAGTTTCATCGACTCGGCCAACGCCGTCATGTGCGCGGCGGAAAGTGCGCCGTATTTATCCTGAATCAGATGCAGGTATTCGATCAGCAGATCGCGCCGCAACTCGCGGCCCGACAGCAATGCCGCCACCTCAGCGCGCGCCTGAGGATCGACCTGGCGGCCCTTGGGGGTATTGCGTGCTTTCATTTTGCTGCGTACTTCGGCGAGTGGAATGGCTACGGTGATGCGGTCGTTCATCGGGAATCTCCGGGAGCGCAGGCACATTATTGCCTGCCGATTTCGCGCGATGTCGTCTAGCTACGCCTTCGCTGCATCCCCCGCCGCGAGGGAACACACCCGGCGAGAGCGTTGGTAATGATGCACATTTTATGCCAGAGAGATAAGCGGGGCCTTGAGCTAGGCCATATGACGGGTGTCAAGACGCGCGATATCGACGAATCAAACCCTAGCACTGGCGCGGCATTTCAGCCATTTTTGGCCTGAAAAGCGCGCCAGTGCTAGGGTTTTATTTTTAATTGCCCATAGCGGTCGATCGAAGAGGCTCAACCACACATCAGAACCATCCGTGCGATCGCGCCCACGCCAGCAGCAGATCGGGCCACGCCTCGACGGGCTTGTCGGCTGCCTTGCGCAATCCGAAGCCGTGGCCGCCTTCCTTGAACAAATGCGTTTCCACGGATACCCCTTTTTCGCGCAGCGCCGCGCGCAAGAGCAAGGTGTTCTCGACGGGAACGGAAGCGTCGTCTTCAGCATGCAGCAGGAAAACCGGGCACGCCTCGCGCGAAATGTGTCGATGCGGTGAATGGGCGGATTCGAGTTCGTTCGACGCGAGCGTGCCAACCAATTGTTCGCGGCTACCCGCGTGCGCGTGGGGAGCGCTCATAGTGACGACCGGGTAGATCGGTGCGCCGAGGAAGGGTCTCGCGGACAACTCGTCGATAGCCTCAACAGGCGTCTCGACGCGCGTCGCATGGCGCGCGATCAGATCGGCGCAAAGATGTCCGCCCGCCGAGAACCCCATCGCCGCGACGCGCTTGGCATCGAGTCCCCATTCTGCCGCGCGATGCCGGATAAGACGCATGGCGCGTTGCGCGTCGGCAAGCGCGACATTCGGCCCTGCCGCCCAGCCGTCGCCGGGCAGGCGGTAAAACAGCACGAACGCGGTGACGCCGCGTTCGGCAAACCAGCGCGCCATCTCAAAACCTTCGCGATCGATGACCACCCAGCGATAGCCACCGCCCGGAGCGATCAGTATGGACGCCCCGTTCGGCGCGGAAGGCCGAAACACCGTCATTCGAGGCCGCGAAACGCCGGCAATGTGGCGGTCATTGATTTTCCGATCGGTGCTGCGCTCGACGATGATCTCATGCGGCATTGTCTTCGGCTTCCCGGGTACGCCTTCGGACCAAAGATCGATCACTTCACTCGGCGCACCGAGGATGTCTGGCGGCTTGCCAACCTGCTCAGGTGCGTTTGATTGCGCACGAATGGCAGGGCTGATCGCGGCACCGAGGCCGGCCAGCAATAAGCGGCGACGGGTATTCAGCATGGGGAATTACTCATAAGTCGGCAAATTGGGCGCCAGTGAATCAACCCGCGCCGTCGTCCTCGCGAAAGCGGGGACCCAGTGACTTGCTCTGACCGCCGGTAGATTCCCGCCCCAGGCCTCCTGTCTGTCGGGGCAGGCTCCGCAGGAACGACGACTTTTTTTGTATGCAACACGGAATATGTCGTGCAACTTACTGACTGCTGAATAGTTGTTTGCTATCGAGCCGCTTCCAATGTCGCAAGTCAACTCCCGCTCAATTTGCTCGATGGTGGGCTGACTGGATTCCAGTTCCGCCGACTGTGCGCGCTTGAGTTCAATGACGATGTAGCAGCGCAGGCGCAGGTGATAGAACAACAAGTCGATGTAGAAGTCCTGATCGCCGACATCGATGTGATATTGCCGCCCCACGAAAGCAAAGCCCTGCCTCAGCTCCAGCAGGAATTTTTCCAGATGCGCGATCAAGCCGGTTTCCAGCTCCCGCTCGTGAAAGGGCTCCTCGGTCGTCAGGAAATCGAACAGGTACGGGTCTTTCAGCGCCTGTTGCGCCAGATCGGACTGTGGTGGCGGTAGCCGCAGGGCGAAATTGCTTGTCGCCTTGCCCTGACGGGCGTGGGCGACGGTTTCGATCTGCGTTTGTAGCGCGCTGCGGCTCCAGCCTTGAGCCAGCGTTGCCTCCGCATACCAAAGCCGGATAGCGCGCTCTTTCACCCGCTGCATCAGCAAAACGTTATGCGCCCACGGGATTTTGGCAACCACCTGTTGCCCTTTTTCGGGGGAAGATACTTCGGGAAAAGAAGCAGATTCAGGCAATTGGG
>JANOKK010000405.1:0-5627 GCA_031419255.1 Betaproteobacteria bacterium | reverse complement strand
GGCGGTGCAGCTATTGTTTGACCTGAAGCCGAAAGGCCGGCACGCGCTGCCGGGTGCCAAGGGCATGTTCGTCTTTGGCGCGACCATGGGGGTAATTTCAAGTTTCGCGGGCATCGGCGGCGCGATTTTATCGATCAGTTTTCTCACCTGGTGCAACATCCGTATGCACGAAGCGATCGGCACGGCGGCGGCGATTGGTGTGCCGTTGGCAATTGCTGGCACGGTAGGGTTCGTGGTCACCGGTCTGTATGACCACGGCTTGCCACCGTTGAGCCTCGGCTATGTGTATTTGCCCGCCTTCGCTGGCATCGCCGTCACCAGTTTCTTGATTGCGCCCCTCGGCGCCAAGCTCGCGCACCGGCTGCCGGTGACGACGTTGCGCAGGATATTTGTGGTGTTTCTGGTGGCGCTGGCGGTGAAGATGGCGGTGTCGGTTTGAATATGAAACCCTAGCACTGGCGCGGCGTTCGGGACGCTTTCGGTCGAAGCGCCGCAACAGTGCTGGGGTTTGCCATCCGAATATTCTATTTGCCCTCAAATCTTGTCATCCTTGCGAACGCGGGGATCCATGTGTCGTTGCAACTCATGTCTTTACGAAATTTGGATTCCGCGTTGACCGCAGGAAACCCATTGAGGGGTGCGGGAATGACAAGGTAAATTGAAATACCCATCCGGTCGATCGTCACCATGGCGAACCGCCTGTTGGCACGATTCGTTGGCCGACGAACCTCGAGAACTTCGCTCACTGAAGCGTGCGGCACGGCTGATCCAGAGTTGTACTTGCAGAATTCAAATGGGGGGTGATAATTGGAAAAACCCCGTTGATTGCTTGGGGCACAATTCAGAAGTGCTGTATGAAACTGATCGACTTATCCACATATATTGACACCCTTTTTGTGTCGACTTCTAGTTAGGCAGATCGACACGGCGGCGTGTAAGGACGGCCCAAGCCTATGCGGCGGCGACACCTGATCGAACTTGAAGACCAAGCGTGGTGCCCTGCCGCAGTGCGCCACGGCATCACGGATCTTCTCCAGCTAGTTTTGGGGCTCAGCAATTGCTACACAGCAATTCTTCCTCGATTGGCAAGCGCGCTCGAAAGATCGGGTGAGCGCGACATCCTCGATCTCTGTTCCGGCAGTGGAGGCCCGTGGCGCCGCCTGCTTCCCTATTTTTCGGAAGCCCAACTTCGTCATGTTCGATTCACCGACAAATACCCCAATGCAGCAGCGTCACGGGGCCTTGTGGCGAACTCGAAAGGTCGAATCTTGATCGAACAAGAAAGCGTCGACGCCACTGCCGTCGGGAGAGTTCCGGGGCTCCGAACACTCTTCACGTCGTTCCACCATTTTCGACCCGACGTAGCACGTGCCATCCTGGCAGACGCGGTCAGAGAGCGGGCCACAATCGCTGTCTTCGAGTTCACAGAACGTACCGTTTTCGCCATCGCTCTGTTTTGTTTCTCGCCAATCGCAGTTGTGCTGCTGGCACCATTCGCTCGGCCGTTTCGCTGGTCACGCATGTTCCTTACGTACATCGTGCCTATTCTTCCTTTGGCGGCCACCTTCGATGGAGTCGTGTCGTGCCTTCGCACGTACTCAGAAGCCGAACTTCACAAAATGGTGGCTGACCTCAGCCCAGGCGGCTATGTATGGGAAATTGGTCAAGAGAGAAGCTGGCGCTCGCCCGTACCTATTACCTTCCTAATCGGGTATCCGCGAAACCGCGTTGGGCCGGTCGCCTAAGAAAGCGTTGTAGCGGATCGGCTACGCCGGCCACTGAACTTATTAGTTAGGCCACACAGAACGCACCTACCAAGGCACACCATGGAAGCCCAAACTTTTCTGTTGCCACACCAGCCCTACCTTGAGGCGTTTGTAGAACGAAATCCTCATCGAAGGCTCGCGCTATTGACGAAGGGCTTGGCACCTGAAGCCGAGATTTGGGGGCAGAAGCGCGTCTTTGCCGGCTATACTGAGATCTCGGAGAAGATTGAACAGTTTCAGAAAAACTGGCCAGAGTGCCGCCTTGTGTTGTCCGGCGGCGTCATCTATTTTGGCAACGCAGGTCACTTCGCCAATGCCATCATCACTTCAACGGGTTCGGTACTCGCCCGTGGGTACTCCGTGGTCGAACTTGAACCAGGCGGCCGCATCCGCAGAGTTTTGGCATTCTGGGGCCCACCCCCTCTCCTGCCCGAAGTCTGGCCAAGCCACCTCACCGTGCCAGTATTGCCGGGCGGCCCGAGTGCTGCCTAACGCCTCGCGCAAGAAAAGCGCCCACGGCAGGTCGGCTATCTCAATGGTTCGCCGTTGCCGGAAACGTTGGGGTGGATGGGTTCATAGGACACCTGAAATTCACATCTCGCATTTCAGTCGAGTCGTTCACGGTGCTTGCCGCGGCGGTACCAACACGCGTTGCCGCGTAACCCCGGTGTGGTGATGCCCTCCTTGGACCACATCGTCGTCTTCGATGGCGTATGCAATCTCTGCGCATATTCGGTGAAGTTCATCTTGTCCCATGAGGCCAATCAGATACTCCGATTCACGCCACTCCAATCCCCTGCCGGCGCGCAACTCATGCGAGACCTTGGCTTTGACGCGAATGATGCGAAGACATTCGTCCTCATCGCGGACGGGAAAACGTATGTGAAATCCGATGCGGCGATTCGCCTGTCGCGCTACTTTTCCGGCGCGTGGAAGTTGCTCGGTGTCCTCAAGGTCATTCCCCGACCGATTCGGGACTGGGCCTATGATGTCATCGCAACCAACAGATATCGCTGGTTCGGGCGTAAGGATTCCTGCATGGTGCCGACACCTGCGCTCAGAGAACGATTCATACATGACTGGCCGAGACCCTAGTCCATTGATCACGTTTTTCGCGTCAGTTGCCGGAGCCGAACAACATCACACCGCCGCACACCATGAACCTCAGCGCCCTACGAAAATACGCCTTGTCATTGCCTGAAGTTACCGAGCAACCACATTTTCAATTCGGCTCGTGGCGCGTGCGCGGCAAGATTTTCGCCACTTTGCCGCCGGGCGATACATGCATCCACGTGTTTGCGCCAGAACCGGTGCACGAAGAGGTGCTCGCCATGTATCCGGCGTTCATCGAAAAACTACGGTGGGGCGGCAAGGTTGTTGGGCTGCGTATCGTGATCGCGGCAGCACCGGCCGCATTGCTGAAGTCTCTGGTGCATCAGGCGTGGGCTCATAAAGCGCCCAAGGGATTGCAGGACACGCGGCCATGAAACGCGGTGAGAATCTGTTCGCGATCGATCAAAATCAATAGCCAGAGAACATCGCCGCGAATCACGCCCCTCGGTGCCGTCCATGGGCGATGCGTGGTCTATTTTCATGGCGTGCCGGGTGCACCGGACGAATGTCGAATTTTTGACCACGCAGGAAAAACACGCGGCTTGCGATTTATTTGTGTCGACCGCTTTTCTGTCGATGCGTCGATTGAAGGCGAAGCGTATTACCAATTCCTTGCCGACGAAATCTCGAAAGAAGCCGCCGGCCAGCCCGTGGATGTAGTGGGATTTTCCATCGGTGCCTTTGTCGCGATGCAGACCTGCCGCTATTTGCCCGATAGCGTCAAAAGCCTGCATTTGGTATCCGCCGCCGCACCGCTGGACGCAGGACATTTTCTCGACACCATGGCCGGCAAACAGGTTTTCACGATGGCGAAAAACTTTCCCGCCGCGTTTTGGTTGCTGTCAGTGTGGCAAGGATTGATGGCGCGGCTGGCACCGGGTCTCTTGTTTCGATTATTGTTTGCAAGCGCTGCGGGTGACGACAAAGCCTTGGTCAACAATCGCGAATTTCAATTGGCCACGACACGAGATTTGAAGGCGTGCTTTGTCGGCCGTGTCCGCGGTTACATGCGCGATGTCCACGCCTATGTGCGTCCGTGGAATACCGCGCCGTCGGCGGTCACGATTGAGACGCACGTTTGGCACGGCGCGAAAGACAATTGGTCACCCGTGGAAATGGCGCATTACTTGGCGCGCACGATTCCGGGTGCCGCATCGATAAAAATATTCGACGGCGCGTCGCATTACTCGTGCTTGTATCGTGCGGCCCCCGAAATTTGCGCGCGTCTGTCTGAGAAGTAATTTATCGGTAACGCGGATGCCGCGATCAATGCGGCATTTCGCCCCGCCGCCTCAAATCCCGTTCCACTCGCGCATGATGCGTTCAAAAATTTCCACCGATTGATCGACGCGCGAGATTGAACACCACTCGTCGGTCTGGTGCGCGAGTTCGGGTTGGCCGGGGCCGATGATGACGGTCGGTATCGTTCCCCCATAGCCGCGTTTCAAGTCCGCGCCGTCGGTGGAAAACATGATGGTTTTCGGCGTCGGGCGGCCATCGATGAATGGAGTGGCTACGTCGAAGACACTTTCGATCCACTCATCGGGCTCGGAGTAAAGCGGCGGCGTCTCGACGATTTTTCTGAGCGTGCCGAGCCGCCCGATCAGTTGTTCGATCGAGTGGCACAAATGCGCGTGATCGATGCCGGGCACGGTGCGCATATCGACGGTGAGCTTCGCGGAATCGGGCACGGAATTGGTATTGAGGCCGCCGTGCACGGTGGCGATGTTCATCGTCGGCTTGCCCATCACGTGGTGGCAATCGACGCCGCAATGATGTTGCCAATCGAAATTTTCCAGCGCGTCGATCACCTTGCCCATTTTGAGAATCGCGTTCTCGCCCTGCTCGGGCATCGACGCGTGCGCGGTCTTGCCTTTGGTTTCGATCTCGACCCAGATCAGCCCCTTGTGGCCGATGTAGGGATAATTCGCGGTCGGCTCCGCGACGACGATGGCGCCCGCGCGGTCGAGCAATTTTTCCTGCGCGAGATATTTGGCGCCTTCGCAGCCGACTTCTTCGGAGGCCGTCAACACTAGCGTCACGCCCGGCGAATTTTTCAGGTGCGGGGCGAGTTTGATCGCGGCAATCACGAATGCGGCGATGCCACTCTTCATGTCGGTCGAGCCGCGTCCGTACAAGCGATCGCCATCGGTCTCGCCGTTGAACGGATCCTTCGACCATGCCGCAACACCGAGCGGCACGATATCGATATGTCCGGTGAAGCAGATGGGCGGCTTTTCTTGTCCACCGCCGATCATCGCGACCACGCTGGTGCGCGCATCGGCGAATTCGTGATACTTCACCTCGAATCCGGCCGCCTCCAGCAATCTGCCCAGATGCTGCGCGCAATCACGCTCCATCCCGGGAGGATTGATGGTGTTGAAGCGCAGCAGGTCGCGAGTCAGCAGGAGGGGGTTCGTGGCCATGGGGGTTGTCCGTTGCAGGCGCGCTAGTGCGATCGATGCCGGCGGCGCATCCAGTAATTGAGGCCTTCGACAATGACCGAGAAGGCGAGCGCGAAATACAAGTAGCCCTTGGGAATATGCAAGCCGAAACCATCGGCGATGAGGAACACGCCGATCAACAACAGGAACGACAGCGCCAGCATCTTGATCGTCGGATGCGCGGAGACGAAATTGGCGAGCGGCGTGGAGGCCAACAACATGATGATCATCGAGATCACGACCGCGACCACCATCACCCAAAGTGTGTCGACCATACCGACGGCGGTGATGACCGAGTCGAGCG
>JANOKK010000404.1:0-2158 GCA_031419255.1 Betaproteobacteria bacterium | reverse complement strand
CCCTGCTTGTGGTCAATACCGCAAGCTATTGCGGCTATACCGGACAGTACGAAGGGCTGCAGGGTTTGTATGACAAATACCGTGATCGCGGGCTGGTGATCGTCGGCTTTCCCGCCAACGATTTTGGCAAGCAGGAACCGGGCTCCAACGCCGAAGTTGCGGACTTTTGCGAACGCACCTTCAAGATCAAGTTTCCGATGATCGAAAAGACTGCAGTGATCGGTGCGCAAACCAATCCGGTTCACGAGGCGCTGTTCAAAGCGACTGGCGAGCGGCCAAAATGGAATTTTCACAAATACGTGATTGCGCCGGATGGTAAAACCGTTGTCAGCTTTGGAAGCAAGGTATCGCCCGATTCCCCGCAAATTCAGGCAGAAATTGAGAAATGGGTTTCTGCGAAATAGCTGATTCTTTACAAAGTGTTAGCGTAGGAGCATCATGTAGTTTCTGCAATTTTCTTGAAAGATTGCCCTGAATCATGGCCGCTGTCGCCGCAACCTCATTGAGTCCGCTTAGCCGCGCGTTGGTGCAGCAGGGCCGCCTCGTCCAGGTCGATGCGAACGCGATTCAGATCGAGGCCACCAAAGCCGGTGTCAGTTTTATCGAGCAATTGACGGCATCGAAGAAAATATCAGGCAAAGAGGTCGCGTTATTCGCCGCGCACACCTTCGGCGTGCCATTACTTGATCTTGCCGCAGTGGACCCGGACATGCTGCCAGTGACGCTGGTGGACAGTAAGCTCGTGGCCAGCAAACGGGTGATACCGTTGCAAAAGCGCGGCAACCGGTTGTTTCTGGGAATGTCCGATCCGACCAACGAACAATTGCTGTCGGAGTTGAAGTTCGCGACAGGCTCAACGGTTGAGCCTGTGGTCGTCGAAGAAGACAAACTCGCGGTGCTGATCAAGCGCTTCGGCGAGAGTGCCGCCAAATCGCTCGATCTGATGATGGGCGACGACACTTCGCTTGAAAACATCGATTTAGGCAGTGGCGACGAAGCGACCGGCGATTCTGCCGCCGGCGCACCCGAAGAAATCGATGATGCCCCGGTTGTTAAATATGTGCAGAAAGTGCTGATTGACGCCATCAACGGTGGATCTTCCGACATCCATTTCGAGCCTTACGAAAAGTTCTACCGCATCCGCTATCGGACTGACGGTATTTTGGTCGATGTTGCGCAACCGCCATTGGCCATCAAGGAAAAAATTGCCTCGCGCATCAAGGTGATTTCCCGACTCGACATTGCCGAAAAACGCATTCCTCAGGATGGACGCATGAAGCTGCGACTGTCTCCTACGCGGGCAATCGACTTTCGCGTCTCCACATTGCCAACCATGTTCGGCGAGAAGATTTGCATGCGGATTCTCGATCCCTCGAGCGCAACCTTGGGAATTGAGGCGCTGGGCTACGAGCCAGAGCAAAAGGCGGCGCTGATGCACGCGATCTCGCGACCCTACGGCATGGTGCTGGTGACGGGGCCGACGGGTTCCGGCAAAACCGTTTCGCTCTACACCTGCCTGAATATCCTGAACAAACCCGGCATCAATATTTCGACCGCTGAGGATCCCTGCGAAATCAATTTGCCGGGAATCAACCAGGTGAACGTCAATGACAGAGCGGGCTTGACCTTCGCCGCCGCGTTGAAAGCTTTTCTGCGGCAGGATCCGGACATCATCATGGTTGGCGAGATTCGCGATCTGGATACGGGCGAAATCGCCATCAAGGCCGCACAAACCGGTCACATGGTGCTCTCTACCCTGCACACCAACGACGCACCTTCAACGCTTACGCGCCTGATGAATATGGGTGTGGCACCTTTCAATATCGCGACCAGCGTCATTTTGATCACCGCGCAAAGGCTCGCGCGCAGGCTTTGCTCCTGCAAACGACCGATCGACATCCCGAAAGAAGCGCTACTGCGGGCGGGCTTTCTGGAAAGCGAACTCGACGGGACTTGGCAGCCCTATGGACCGGTCGGCTGCGACATATGCAAGAATAGCGGCTACAAGGGGCGGGTCGGCATCTACGAGGTGATGCCGATCACCGATGAACTCCAGCGCATCATTATGAAAAATGGGACCGCGATCGATATCGCGGATCAGGCAAAGAAGGAAGGCGTATATGATTTGCGCCGTTCGGGACTTAGGAAAGTGCGGGCG
>JANOKK010000403.1:0-5127 GCA_031419255.1 Betaproteobacteria bacterium | reverse complement strand
TATTATTAGACGCGCTCCAGCAGCATCGCACCGCCCTGCCCGCCACCGATGCACAGCGACGCCGCCGCGCGTTTTCCTCCGGTGCGCTCCAGCACTTTCAACGCGTGCAACACCACGCGCGCACCGGATGCACCGATAGGATGGCCGATGGCGATCGCGCCGCCATCGACATTGAATTTAGTGCGATCCATTTTTCCGAATGCGCCTCCGAGCCCGAGCTTGTCTCTGCAATACGATTCCGACTCCCACGCCGCCAAACAACCCAGCGCCTGCGCGGCGAATGCTTCGTTGATTTCGAGCGCGTCGAGATCGGCGAGGCCTAGTCCGTTGCGTTTCAACATTGGTGTGATTGCGTGCACCGGCCCTAATCCCATTTCGGCCGGATCGAGCGCACTCCATTGCGAATCGACGATGGCACCTAGTGGTTTCAAGTCGTATTTTTTTACCGCGTCTTCGGAAGCCAATATCAACATCGCGGCACCGTCGGTGACTTGCGATGAATTTCCAGCGGTAACGGCACCGTACGTTTTATCGAAGACCGGGCGCAGTTTGGCGAGACGCTCAGGTGTTGAATCGGTGCGAACTCCGTCGTCCTCCCGATATACATTTCCCTTGCCGTCAATCAGCGGCTCGATCTCGCCGAAATGAGCTGCGGCGCGACCGGCGATGACCTTCAAATGCGATTCGGCGGCGAACGCATCCATCATTTCGCGCGTAATACCGAAACGCTTGGCGACGATTTCGGCGGTCTGTCCCATCGACAATTTGACGATCGGGTCGTTGAGCCCTTTCAAGATCGCAATCACCGGTGCCAGATACGCCAAGCGAAATTGCACCGCCACGCCTGCGCGTTGCCCGAACGACTTTGCGGCATACCAATCGGCGAGCCAATTCACCATCGCAGGGCCGAACAGCAGCGGCGCGTGGCTCATCGCATCGGTACCGCCGGCCAAGACCAGATGCGATTTGCCGGTGAGAATATTCATGCACGCCGAATCGAGCGCCTGCATCCCAGAGGCGCAATTGCGCATCACCGTCCACGCCGGCACTTTGTCGCCGCAACCCAATCGCAATGCGACAATTCGGCCAATGTTTGCTTCGTCTGCCGAGGGCATCGCTGCGCCGACGATGACTTCATCGAATTCGTTCGGCGCAAATTTTTGGCGGGCGAGTAATGCTCGTCCGCAGCCCACCGCCAGATCGCTTCCCGTGAATGGCCCAAGTTTGCCCTTGGCTTTCAGGAATGGCGTGCGTGCGCCATCGATCACATAGACGCGGTTCTTGTTTGCAGTCACTCGGCTGCCTCCGCTTGCTGCCATTTGGGTAGCTCAGCTTGCTTGCCGAAGTGCGGATCGAAATCGTCCACCCGGATCACGTCGCGTTGCAATATGCGCATACGTTTCCATTGCGCAAGTTCGGTTTCGGTGATGACGGAAAGCCGCATCGCCTCCTCCCATTGCGCATCGGTTACGCGCGCGGTGAGCCTTCCGGCTTTCTTGGCGGCCTTTACTTTGGCTTCGATCGGCTCGATGGCGATCACGGCATGCATCGCCGCCTCGAGTCGGCCGATCACATCGTTCTCATCCTTCGGCAAGTAGATGCCAGCGATAAGCCGGTTGCGCGCGGCGGACGGTTGTATCAAGAGTTCGGCGACGTCGTGCCCCATTTCATCGCTCGGCTGGATCAACGTGAGGCCGCGCGGAAATACCAACCGGCGCAACACGAATGCGATCAACCGGTTTGGGAAATTGGCGATGATGCCGTCGAGTGCCACCTGGATTTTGAACGATGAATCGTAGAGCGCCCAGCGCAACAGCGGAAGTTCATCCTGTTGGCGGCCACGCTGGTCGTAAAATTTCAGCGCGCACGACGAAAGATACAAAAGCGACAATACATCGCCGAGGCGTGCGGAGAGTTTTTCCTTGCGCTTCAGTGATCCGCCGATAACAAACATGCTCACATCGGCCAACAACGCAAACGCAGTCGAGAAACGCGTCATTTGCTGGTAATAGCGCTTGGTGTCTTCGCATGCGGGTGCCGGCAAACCACGTCCGCCGGTGATGCCCATCCACATTGCGCGCGCCGCGTTCGAGAGGGTGAATTTGATATGTTCCCAGAACGCAATGTCGAATTTCTCCAGCGAATCTTCACCCGCCGCTTTCATTTCCTTTAACACCCACGGATGACAACGAATGGCACCCTGGCCGAAAATAATCAGCGAGCGCGTGAGAATATTCGCACCCTCGACCGTGATCGCAACCGGGATCATCTGGTAGGCGCGGCCGAGATAATTATTCGGACCGAGGCAGATGCCTTTGCCGCCGTGAATGTCCATCGCATCGTTGATGACGATGCGCATGCGTTCGGTCATGTGGTACTTCGATATGGCCGACAGCACCGATGGTTTTTCGCCCATGTCGAGCGCACCCGCCGTGACGGTGCGGCACGCGTCCATCAAATAAGTGTGGCCACCGATGCGAGCAAGCGGCTCTTCGATACCCTCGAATTTTCCGATTGGCGTTTTGAATTGCTGACGAACGCGCGAATATGCGCCGCAGGCCATCGATGCAAATTTGCCGGCGGCGATAGACTGCGCGGGCAATGAAATCGAGCGGCCCGCCGCGAGACATTCCATCAGCATCCGCCAGCCTTCGCCGAGCATCGGTTGACCACCGATGATCCAGTCCATCGGAATGAATACATCCTTGCCGGAATTCGGGCCGTTCATGAAAGCGCCGTTCAACGGAAAATGGCGGCGACCGATATTGACGCCCTTATGCGAGGTCGGAATCAACGCGCAGGTGATGCCAAGATCAGTTTTGTCGCCGAGCAATTTGTCGGGGTCGAAGCACTTGAACGCGAGGCCGAGAATGGTTGCGACCGGGCCAAGCGTGATATAGCGTTTTTCCCATGTGACGCTGACGCCGAGTGTCTCGCGGCCTTCCCACATTTGTTTGCAAACAATGCCCACGTCAGGCATCGAAGCGGCATCTGAACCGGCCTCAGGGGCGGTCAACGCGAAGCAGGGAATTTCCAGGCCTTTTGCGAGGCGCGGCAAGTAATAATTTTTCTGATCCGGCGTACCGTAATGCAGCAATAGTTCGCCAGGTCCCAATGAGTTCGGCACCATCACTGAAATCGCGGCCGTGCTGCTGCGCGTGGAAATTTTCATCACCACCTGTGAGTGTGCATACGCTGAGAAGCCCATGCCGCCGTATTCCTTGGGGATGATCATGCCCAGGAAACCTTTGTCTTTGATGAATTGCCATACATTTTGCGGCAGGTCGTTTAATTCATGCGAAACCTGCCACTCATCGACCATGCTGCACAGTTCCTCGGTCGGGCCTTCGACAAACGCTTGTTCTTCGGCGGTGAGTTTGGGTGCTGGATAATCCAGCAGCTTGTTCCAATCTGGTTTGCCGCTGAAAAGATCGCCGTCCCACCAAACCGTGCCCGCTTCGAGCGCTTCCTGCTCGGTCTGCGACATTTGCGGCAGCAGTTTTTTGTAGATCCTGAAAATCGGCGCGCTCAACGCGCTTTGCCGAACGGATTTCACCACCGACACGACTGCGATGCCGATGAATGCGAGCCAGGCGATGCCGGCGATCGCGCCCGGCAGCGTGCCCGTGACCGTCAATGCGGCCAGTGCAATGCCCGCCACAAGCGCCCAGACTGCGGCTGACGCGACGTGATAGGCAAGTGCCCAAATCACGCCAATGGCCAAGGCCACAATGAACAATGTCGTCAACATGATGACGTCTCCTTTTCAATTACTGCGATAAATAACAATTTCAAGCTTCCGCGAACCATTGATGCGAGCCGGGCGCGTTATCGTTTTCAACCGGTGAACGCAGACCCGCCGCCAGAAACGGGGCCAGACGCCGCAACACTTTTTCATCGTTATCAGCTTCACCGGGCTGAAATTGCGCGATCATTTTAAGCGCGTCGGTGCCGGCCAGCGTGTAGGAAAGCGCGCCCATTACAAAATGCAATCGCCAGGACAACTCCTCACGCGGAATGTGCGGCAGTGCATGCGAGAACGCGGCGCGAAAACGTGAAATCATTTCCGCGTATTGCGAGGACAGGAATTCGCGAATAAACGGGGCCGGATCGGCATAGGCGCGGCCGAGCAGTCGCAGGAAATTCTTGCCTCCGGTTTGATGGTCGCGTGCCAGTTTGAGGGCCGGAATGAACATTGCGGAAATGATGTTTTCGCACGTCAGGGGCACATTGCCGGACGCCGCTTCATACAAAGAAAGCAATCGCATCCGATCCTGATTCATCGGATCCAGCCGACGTGTCAGCACCGCTTGAAACAATTCTTCCTTTGATCCGAAGTGGTAATTAACCGCCGCCAGATTGACGCCCGCAGCGGTCGTAATCAATCGTAGCGAGGTGGCCTCGAAACCGTGTTCCATGAAAAGCTCTTCGGCCGCGTCGAGGATGCGCGACTTGGTATCGACGAATTCTGCCGGCTTATCGACTGTGAATTCACTGCCGCGCGGGATTCTCGGGATGGTGCTCGCTGCCATAAGAGATTTATAATCAGTTAGTTACGAAAATATGCCTATTGATTCAAACGTTCGTTTGAAATGAGCGTATTACTGACCGGTTGAGGTGTCAATCACTTTCGATGTTGCAGCGCAGCAATTTGCATCGACGCGAGACGCGTATGCGGCCCATCTGGTTCCACTGCCATTTCAACAATGCAGTGTCATCCTGAGCGACGCGAAGGATCTCGTCACGACAATATCCTTCGCGTCGCTCAGGATGACAGTACTGTTGATCAAGACATCGTTTGAAAACAAAAAAGCCGCTGGATCGCTCCAGCGGCTTTTCTTGAGTGATTGGAAAATCAGCTCTTCTTGATCTTTTCCAGCATCTTGAACAAGGATTTGCTCGATCCCATAAACAGACGCTTGTATTCTTTGCCCAGACAACGGCGCTCAAGCGTGTTGCGACGGGTACGTTTCTTCTCTCCGGCCATGATGTTCCCCTGCGGTATTGATTGTGAATGGGTCAATTATAGCCGAATGAGGCGCTGCCCGTGCCCCATTCTGGCGTCGTTGGGGTCAAGCAATCATGGCAGTCGGTTAAGGCCGTGATGCCTGTTTTGTAGGATGGGTG
>JANOKK010000402.1:0-4343 GCA_031419255.1 Betaproteobacteria bacterium | reverse complement strand
GACATGTTGTCCGCCTTCGGCCATCAAGAACCTGAGCCCCCCCGCCCTCCGCCGCGGACTCTCCTCGAGTTCCGTAGGATGGGTGGAGCGTAGCGATACCCATCTCGTCCAATCGCAAAAACGATGGGTATCGCTTCGCTCCACCCATCCTACGATCCGTTTCCCGGGGCGCCGTGCGCTTAACCGAGTGCCATGGCGGTCAGCCACAGATATCGGGACTGAAACAAGTCAAGCCCCGTTGCACCGATGATTAAACCTGCCTCGCATCGGTTTTTCAAAATTGCCAACGTATCGCCGCCGTCAGACTTCGCTCGCGCTTGTCCGGTGCCTCGCCGATCAACACGCGGGCGGCGCGGGAGCTTTGCACCGTGAGTAACTCCGAGACCATCGAGACCGACCGGCCAATCGGCCAGGCGAATGCAATCGCGTGTGCGCGCCCGGTTTCGCTATTGGGGTCCGTCGGCAGAATGTCGGCGACGTGTTCTTTCGTACTGAATCGATCGACTCGAAAAGTGATTCGGCCCGGGCCAAGACGATGAGTGGCGAGCGCGTATCCGGCGTTGTAGCGAAGCCGCACCGCGTTCGGGCCCATCAGAGTATTGCCGCGCAACGCCTGGAACAGGAATAGCCAATCACCATGAGGATGCAAGCGCACACCCATGTGATCGAAACGGGTTTTCCAACTGTACTGGCCATTCTTGAGGAGCAGCGGATTGCCGCGATTGTCGTAGTGCATGAGCTCAACGCTAAGCAATGCCTCGAATGCGTAATGCGCGCCAAGGTAGTATCCGGGCCGATGGTCGAGTTCGCGAAACAGATGGATGTTTCGATCCTGATTCGGCAACGCGCCGCTACTCCGATAGACCGGCAGATCGGCCAGACGAATCGGCTCACGCAGTCCGCTAATGCGATCGCCGATCGACCAGCCGCGCCACGCGAGCAGCGTACCTGCCGGGTCATTGCCGTTGAACAGCGCGGCCGTGAAGCCGATGTCGTGCGATGATCCTTCCGCGAGCCCTTTTCGGGTCATGGTCAGCTCGACGCCACGGGTTCTGAGTTCTTCGCCAAACCAGCTATTGATGGCGGAACTGGAAATGGTGCGCGCGGGCGTCCAGCCGATGCTGTCGTAATCGATTTCGAGATTCGCCGCCGGGAAAAATGCACCGAATTTCATGCGCGTTTTCCATGGACTGCGTGGCACCGGATTCCAACTGATCCACGCTTCAGTGACATCCAACACACCGCCGCGATCATCCGCCGCGCTTGCGACGACCGAGGCGCTCATGGAATCGAGCACGTCGGCATCGACACGCAGAAACGCGTTACCCAGCCTGACCGAGCCGGCATTTCGATCAACTTGCGTTTTGTCCAGGCCATCACGGGTCCAACTGCGTTCGGCATTGGTAGTGCCGATGCGCAGATCAATGCTGCCCCTGACTTCGACGGCATGGACATCTGCGCCAACGAAAATTGCCGCAAGCATCAAGACACGAAAAGAACCTGCCACGCGCAGCGTGTTCATCGATATCCGTTCTCGGTTGCCGATTCGCTCGCGAGCCACCCCGAACGTCGCGCAGAACCAACGTTTGTCGGGCAATCCCCAGTGAGCCAGTGCGCCTATTTTTGTGATGTTGCCGCCTTGGTGGGTGCCGCTTTCACCGGGAGCACGGGTTTGCTGGGCGTACCCGCCGTCGCCATGAAATTATCGAAATTCTGCTCTGCCACGCGAAACCAAAGTATCTGATCGTCACGGAAACTTTTCCATGCGTCGTAGATTTTTTTGAACTTGGGATTCTTCGCTGACTCTTCATCAAAGACCTCATTGGCGGCACGGTAACAGGCGTTCAGAATGTCCTTGCTGAACGGGCGCAATTGCACGCCGTTTTGCACGAGGCGTTTCAACGCAGCGGGATTCAGCGCGTCGTATTTCGCGAGCATGTCCACGTTCGCTTCCGCGCAGGCGGATTCGAGAATCGATTTGAATTCCGGCGGCAGCGCTTCCCACTGCTTGATATTCACGAATAGATCCAATTCCGGGCCGCCTTCCCACCAGCCGGGGTAGTAGTAGTACTTGGCGATTTTGTTGAAGCCCAGTTTCTCGTCGTCGTAAGGGCCGACCCATTCGGCCGCATCGATGGTGCCCTTTTCGAGCGCAGGATAAATGTCCGCGCCGGTAATTTGTTGCGGCACCACACCAAGTTTTGACAGCACTCGCCCTGCGAGGCCGGCGATGCGGAATTTCAATCCTTTCAAGTCGGCGACGGTCTTGATTTCTTTCCTGAACCAGCCGCCCATTTGCGCGCCGGTACTGCCCGCCGGAAAGTTGATGATGTTGTAGTCTTTGTAGAATTCGCGCATCAATGCGAGCCCGCCGCCGTGATACATCCACGCATTTTGCTGGCGCGAATTCATGCCGAACGGCATCGCGGTGCCGAAGGCGAAAGTAGGATCCTTGCCGAAATAATAGTACGGTGCCGTGTGGCAACATTCGACGGTGCCATCTTTGACCGCGTCGAGCGCTTGCGGGCCGGGAACGATTTCTCCCGCCGCGAAAACCTGAATGACGAACTTCCCGCCGGTCGCGGACAAGACCCGTTTCGCAATCGTATCGGCGCTGCCAAAAATTGTGTCCAGACTTTTCGGAAAGCTGGAGGTCAGGCGCCATTTGATGGCGGGCAGTGCGGCGGATTGCGCTTGCGACAATGCCGGAACCGCAGCGGCCAGGCCGGCACCGGCGGTCAGAAATTTGCGTCGTTGCATGAAGACTCCTCGTATTGATTTATTTTTCGACGTACAACCCACTCCGCCGAAAGTATAAAACCGAACGTGGCCTTGCAACGATTGTGACTATTCTCCGGCGATCGACATCCGATCGATCAGGATGCTGCCGCAATGTTTTGAGCCCAACGCCAGCACGTCATTGCCGACGGCGACGATGCCTTTGAACATGTCTTTCATGTTGCCCGCAATGGTGATTTCCTCGACCGGGTAGGCGATCTCGCCGCCCTCCACCCAGAACCCCGCTGCGCCGCGCGAATAATCGCCGGTAACGTTGTTCACGCCCTGGCCCATCAATTCAGTGACGAGCAAGCCACGCTGCATTTTTTTCAGTAACCCCTGAAAATCCAAATCACCCGGTTGCAACAGAAGATTGTGATTTCCGCCGGCGTTGCCGGTGGTTTGCATGCCGAGTTTGCGGGCCGAATAGCTGCCGAGAAAATAGCCTTGCACGACACCGTTCTTGACAAGATCGCGCACGCTCGTTGCCACACCCTCGGCATCGAACGCGCCGCTGGCGAGGCCATGCTTGACGAACGGATCCTCGCGAATATCGACCAGCGGCGAGAACACTTGTTGACCGATGCTATCCATCAGAAAACTTGATTTGCGATACAAGGCCGAACCACTGACGGCACCCACAAAACTGCCAATCAGACCCGATGCGATCGGTGCCTCAAACATAACCGGAAAATCACCCGATGGAATGCGCCGCGAATCGAGCCGCGCCAGGGTGCGTTCACCGGCTTTGCGGCCAACGATTTCTGCCGCTTCCAGACGTGTGGCGTCGCGCGCAACCGCGTACCAGTAATCGCGTTGCATGCCTTGCTCGGTGGACGCAATCATGGTGCAACTGGTGCTGTGGCGCGTGGTCGGGTAGCCGCCAATAAAGCCGTTGGAATTGGCAAAAATAAAATCGGCGTCCGACACCGACACCGACGCGCCTTCGGAGTTGTCGATCCGTTTGTCGACTGCGAAGGCGGCGGCTTCAATGCGTTTGCAAAGCTCGATCGCCTCCTCGACCGGCAACACCCATGGGTAATGGAGCTCGCAATCGGCAAAAGGGGCCAACGCATGGCGCGCAGGATCGGGCAGGCCGGAGAATTCATCCGGTGCCGTGTACTTGGCGATCGCCAACGCCGCGGCGACGGTGCGCTCAATGGCTTCGCGCGATAAATCAGTGGTGGACGCATTGCCGCGTTGCTGACCCAGGTACACGGTGACACCCATGCCTTTGTCGCGATTGTGCTCGATGGTCTCGACTTCGCCCAGGCGTACCGTCACGTTCTGACCGGTGGACGCGGAAATTTCCACGTCGGCGGCGGTGGCACCGAGCGCTTTCGCGCGTTCAAGTGTGAAGGCGGCCAGATCGCGCAAATGCGGCGGTGCAATCGTTGATTTAGCGGCGGAGGAAATGGATGGGCGTGCGAGCGTTTTTTCTTTCACGGGAATGGCAATCAAGGAGGTTTTACGAGACGCCGACGGAGCGGCAAGGTATCATGATCGCCTTGCCGCAAATCGCGCGGCGAAAGGCGTGAGAATGACTCAGGAAGACGAAAATTCTA
>JANOKK010000401.1:0-7195 GCA_031419255.1 Betaproteobacteria bacterium | reverse complement strand
CAGCACGGCGGTGCCATTGGTGATGACGGCGACCAGATTGCCGCGTGCGGTGAGATTGCGTGCTTCTGCGGGGTGCTCGGCGATTTCCAGACAAACGGCAGCGACGCCGGGCGTGTAGGCGAGTGCTAAATCGCGTTGCGTCGCGAGCGGCTTGGTGGCGGAAATCTCGATTTTCCCCGGCACAGGGTAACGGTGATATTCGAGCGCGCTGTGTTTCAGGTCGTCTTGCATGTGCGTTCCTTTTTTGTTTTTTTAGTTTATCACGGGTGTTGTTTTCACTTGGGCACAAGAAATGCTTAGGCACGCGCAAACATTGTCGAAAAGTCGGCGACAAAAAACGCTTGACAAACGAAACCATATAACCAATTATATGGTTATGAACCGCGATTACACCAAAGCCAAACCCGTCGCCTGGAAGAATATTTCCAGCGTATTTACCGCATTGGGCGACGAGCACCGACAACGCATTTTGCTGACATTCGAGCCCGGCGAGCGCCTGAATGTGGGTCAGATCGTCGAGGTCTCCACGCTCTCACGCTCGGCGGTTTCACATCACCTGAAAATCCTGCGTGTGGCGGGTGTGCTTGAAAGCGAAAAAATCGGCAAGGAAGTGTATTTTTGGCTGAACAAGAAAAATATTAAAGAGTCGCTGGTTGCGGTGATGGATTATTTGAAGACGCAGTGAGCAACGACGCAGTAAAAAAATTTTACTGATATGTCGAAAATATTGGTTATGTAAAGGAAAACGTCATGATTGGTGCCATCATCACTGCGCTCTGCGTATGTTTGCTGATAGAGAAAATTCGACCAGGTTGGTCGCAACCCGAACGAGCGGAGTGGCCACATCGTGTGCTGTTACTCGCTACGTTTGAACTCTGTGCAGTGTTATTAACTGGCGTCATAGTCAAAAATTGGTGGCAATTGCCGTCACTGGTTGACTGGAGCGGACTGAACCCGCTATTCGGAGGGCTACTTGCCTACCTCTCTGCCAGCTTCGTCTTCTATTGGTGGCATCGTGTACGCCACGAACGCGGGATGTTCTGGCGAGTCTTTCATCAGTTGCATCACAGCCCCGGTCGTCTCGAAACGCTCACTGCCTTTTACAAGCATCCGATTGAAGCAGCGACAAATTCGTTGATTAGCGCGATCCTCTTGTATTTGGTATTCGGACTCGACCTTGCGGGTGCAGCGGCATACACCAGTCTGACGGTCATTGCGCAGTTGTTGGTTCACTTGAATACAACCACGCCAAGGAGGTTGGGATTTTTCTTTCAACGCCCAGAAATGCACCGCATCCATCATCAGCCCGGAAGCGAAAACCTGAACTATTCCGACATTCCGTTGTGGGATATTCTCTTTGGAACGTTTTACAACCCAGCGGAATTTACCGGCAGCTGCGGGTTCTCTCCGCAACGCGAAGCCATGCTGGGAGAAATGCTGATATTTAGCGACGTCCACGCACAATCACCTTTAACCAAGGCAACGGCGGATCACCCATGAAGCGCAGGACATTCATGTCAATTGCAGGTGCATTGATGGCAAGTGCTTCTATGCCGTCGCTTGCCCTGCGCCTCGACGAAGGCAGCCCCATCTTCAATCCTTGCGAAAAGCTCGGCCGCAAGTTGCGCGAACATCCCTTGACATTGGCGGCATTCGAAGGCCTCAACGCGGATGATGTATGGGATTGCCACACGCATCTGCTTGGTTTAGGTGAATCCGGCGGCGGCGCATGGGTTACACCAAAAATGCAAACGATGTGGCGCATTCGCCTGTTTGCCCAATATCGGTTTTATTTGAACGCGTCCTGTGTCGATCCCGCCAACAAGAACGTTGATCGAGATTTTCTCGCGCGGCTCACGACATTGATGGATGATTTTCCAACTGGCTATCGGGCGATGGTCATGGCGTTCGACCGTACCCATGACACGATGGGCACACCACAATTGGAAAAGTCTGCGTTCTATTTGCCCAATGCCTATGCGGGCAATGTCGCCAGACAAAACCCTGCGCGTTTCATGTGGACGGCGTCGATTCACCCGTATCGGATTGATGCTGCGAAAGCCGTGGCGGATGCGGTGGCACAAGGTGCGGTCGCGGTCAAATGGTTGCCGCCGGCAATGGGCATTGATCCCGCGTCAACGCAGTGCGATGCCTTCTACACGGCGATGGCGAAATACGATCTGCCGTTGATCACGCATGGCGGCGAGGAACGCGCAGTGGAAGGCGCGCACCAGCCGGCCTTCGGCAACGTATTGAAACTGCGGCGACCGCTGGAGCGCGGTGTGCGCGTGGTGGTTGCCCACTGTGCAAGCCTCGGTGAGGATATTGATCTCGACAAAGGCCCGAACGGCCCGGCCGTGAGTTGTTTTGAATTGTTCGAGCGCCTGATGACAATGCGCGAATTCGAGGGCCGATTGTTCGGCGATGTTTCTGCGCTCCCGCAAATCAATCGTATGTCCAGCTTGCAGCGCGTGCTCGCGCATCATGATTGGCAGGGGCGTCTGCTCAATGGTTCAGACTATCCTTTGCCCGGCGTGTTTCCGCTATTCTCGGTAAATGCGTTTGTTGAGCGCAGTTGGCTTTCCGCCGAGGTCGGCGAGCATTTGAAAGCCGTGCGCGGCGCGAACCCGATTCTGTTTGATTTTTTGCTGAAGCGACACCTGTCGATCGACGGCAACAAGTTTGGTCGCGATGTTTTTGAAACCGCGCGAATTTTTCGGCGCGCCCCATAGAGTTTTCACATGACCCAGCCCAAATCCAATAGCCAATTTCAACTTCTTTCCCAGCGCCGTTTTGCGCCATTTTTCTGGACGCAATTCCTTGGCGCGGGCAACGACAATATTTTCAAATTCGCCTTTACGGTATTGGCGACCTATCACGCGGCCCAGTGGGGCGGGCTCGATCCGAAAATCGCGGGTGCCGTTATCGGCGGATTGTTCATCTTGCCGTTCGTTTTATTTTCGGCGACCGCTGGACAACTCGCCGACAAGTACGATCGCGCGGCCATCGCGCGGCTGGTAAAAAATCTTGAAATCGGGTTTATGCTGGTGATCGCCGCAGGATTCATTTGGGAAATTCCGGCGTTCCTGTTTGTGGGCGTATTTTTGATGGGCTGTCACTCCACGATTTTTGGTCCCGCAAAATTCGCCTATCTGCCTCAGCACCTCAGCAATTCAGAGCTTACCGGCGGCAACGGTCTCGTCGAAATGGGCACCTTCGTCGCGATCCTGCTCGGCACCATGCTGGGTGGCACGCTGGTGGCGATACCGGGGATGGGTCCGACCTATGTCGCGATGGTCTCGCTGGTGATCGCGGTGTTGGGACGTATCGCCGCGGGCTACATTCCCGCTTCGCCAGCGCCTTCGCCGGAATTGAAAGTCAACTGGAATCCCTTCACCGAAACCTGGACGAATCTGAAAATCGCCAACCAGAATCGCGCGGTATTTTTGTCGATGATCGGCATTTCCTGGCTGTGGTTTTTTGGCTCGATCTTCCTGACCTCGTTCACCGGATTCGCAAAAGAAGTGCTGTCCGGCAATGAGCAGGTGGTGACGTTGCTGCTCGCGACATTCTCCATCGGCATCGGTTTGGGTTCGGTGTTGTGCGAAAAAATGTCGGGTCACAAAATCGAAATTGGTTTGGTGCCATTCGGCTCGATCGGCATGACCGTATTTGCGGTTGACTTGTACTTCGCCTCGCGCGGAATGGTAAAGGCAAGTGACTTGATTGATGCGGCGCAGTTCCTCGAATCGGTTGCAAACTGGCGCGTGTTGGCGGACTTGTTTTTGCTCGCGATGTTTGCGGGCTTCTACAGTGTGCCGCTGTATTCGATGATGCAGGCACGCACTGATCCGCACATCCGAGCACGCATCATTGCGGCTAACAATATATTGAATGCGTTATTCATGGTGGTCGCAGCTGGCATTTCCGCCGCTATTTTGCATGCCGGCTTGACGCTGCCGCAGTTGTTTCTCACGGTGGCGATCATGAATGCGGCGGTGGCGTTGTTCATCTATAAACTTGTGCCGGAGTTCCTGATGCGTTTCATCATCTGGATGCTGATCCACACGTTTTACAAAGTTGACAAGAAGGGCCTCGAAAATATTCCCGACGATGGCGCCTGCGTGCTCGTTTGCAATCACGTGAGCTTCGTTGATGCGCTGGTGATTGGCGGCACCATTCAACGACCGGTGCGGTTCGTGATGGATCACCGCATCTTCAAAATTCCTGTTTTGAATTTTGTGTTTCGCACCGCTGGCACGATTCCGATTGCCTCAGCCAAAGAGAATCCGGAAATGCTCGAAAAAGCCTATGAACGGATCGATGCGTATTTGAAAGAGGGCGAAGTCGTGTGCATTTTTCCGGAGGGTCGCATCACCGACAACGGTGACTTGTATCCGTTCAAGAAAGGCATCACGCGCATCATCGAGCGCACGCCGGTGCCGGTGATTCCGATGGCGTTACGCGGTTTGTGGGGCAGCTTCTTTTCACGCTGGGGCGGAACCGCGATGCGCTACCCGCGAGGTTTCTTTTCAAAGATCGCGCTGGCCGTTGATGCACCCTGGCAACCTGCGGTGGTGACGCCGGAAGGGTTGCAGGCGAAGGTGGCGGAGATTCGTGGCGATTGGAAGTGAGTCTTATGGAAGTGCCAGTACGATGGAGTATTGCGGCCAAACACAATGACTGGCGCGGCGTTCGGGGCATATTCGGCTGGAACACCGCGCCAGTTCTCGTGTGTGGGAACTTTGTGAATCGCTCGGCGCGTGCATACCGGCCCGAGCCCAAAAGCGCAAACTCTTGAAGCCGGATTTGGGAATAATGCTGTCATCCTGAGTGCAACGAAGGATCTCGTCGCATGAACAAGATCCTTCGATACACTCAGGATGACACTTCTACTTTGCAATTGGGGGCGTTTGTTAACGCCTATGATCCTGAGCCGCGACGAATGAGGAGCAATGGTGCCTCATTTTCGCAAGTTGGAATCATTGATGAGTAAGGGTACATAGACATGTGGTTCTGGGGAACAGTGTTGGGAATGTTTGCCGGTGCCGGCATGTTCGGCTGGGCGGGCGCGTATTGGGGTGCGCTGGTCGGATTGTTCGCGGGGTTGTGGTTGAGCCGATCGAGTAAGGCACCTGGCGTCGCGGTTAAATCGTCCGAGAGCGAAAAACAGTCTGCTTCGATCCAGCTCGCATTGACGGAGATTCGCGCGCGTCTGGATCGGCTGGAAGGGCGAGCGGCGGTAACATTCGGCGATGTCCCTCTGGCTTCGGTAGAGGTGCCATCAAGCATTGGCGGTGCGGCAATCGAGGAAGCGCCGACAACTGCTGCGAATGCCAATGTGGGTTCCGCCGCGCAAATCACCAGCGCGCCACCCACCATCGCCGCCACCATCGCATCAGTGACGCGCGCCGACGAAATCTCCGGCGCAGACGCGATCATTTCACCGACGCAAGTTGCGGCAAACGCGCCGGCACCTGCATCGCCGCCGATCACGCCTATGCCGCCATTGGCATCGTCGCACCCGACACCGACCGTTGTGGCGGCACCCGCCGGCCCCGGCTTCATTGAGCGCATGCTCGAAGGCAATGTCGTCGCGAAGCTGGGCGTGGTCATTCTGTTTTTCGGCGTTGGATTCTTATTGAAATTTGCCTATGACCATGGCCTGTTTCCGCCGGGCCTGCGTTTGTTCGTCGTCGCCGCAGCGAGCGCGGTGATGTTTTTGATTGGCTACAAGGTGCTCGAAAAAAAGCGCACCTACGCGCTGGTGATGATGGGTGGCGCGATGGGTTTGCTGTACCTCGACGTGTTTTTCGCGTTGAAAACTTTCGGCCTCATCAGCGCACCGTTGGGATTCATTTTGTTCGCCGCCCTCGGCGTCGCGACCTTGTTTCTCGCGGTCAAACTCGATGCACGGGTGTTCGCCGCACTCGGATTGATCGGCGGGTTCCTCGCGCCGATTTTGGCCTCGACCGGAAGCGGCAATCATGTGTTGCTGTTCTCGTACTACTTGATTCTGAATCTCATCATCCTAGGCGCGAGCTGGTTCAAGTCCTGGCGCGAATTGAATTTCATCGGCTTTCTGTTCACTTTTGCGATAGCGATTTTCTGGGGCCATTCCACTTATCGACCCGAACATTTTTCGACAGTCGAGCCGTTTCTGATTGCGTTCTTTTCTCTGTATCTGGCCATACCGATTTTGTTCGCGCAACGCCAGCCACCGGAATTGAAAGGCATTGTCGATGCGACCTTGGTTTTTGGTGTGCCGATGTCGGCGGCAATGTTGCAAGCCGCACTCACGCGCGGCATGGGCGACAACATCCTCGCATCGAGCGCGGCCGGGGCGGCGCTGATTTACGCGGGCTTGGCATGGGCGTTATGGTCGCGCGAAAAAATGCGCTTGCTTGCCGAAGCGCATCTGGCGCTCGCGATTGTCTTTGGCACAGTGGCACCGTACTTTGCGTTTCGCGGTTACCCGACGTTCGCGTTCTGGACGCTTGAGGGCGCGGCAATTTTCTGGATGGGTTGCCGGCAGAAGAGCTCGCTTGCACGCGCCTTCGCACTTTGTCTGCAGGTGGGGGCGAGCGGTTATTTCTGGTGGGTAACGAATGGCATCGAATATCCGCAACCATGGTGGAACGACCGCGTCGTCGGCTGCATGTTGATCGCGGCGGCGGCGCTGCTCACAGCGTGGTTCATGCATTGGTTCGCGGAATCAATCTCCTCGCTTGAAAAGATGTTTGAGAGTTGGGTGATTGCATGGGGCGGACTATGGCTATTGTCAGGTTTCGTGCTGGGTGCCTGGCAACAGTGGAATATGACGACGGCGCGTCTCTCGGCGGTGCTGATCTTCGTGGCGATTGGCCTCACGCTGTTTGAATTGGCGGGATCGTGGCTGGCTTGGAACAAGTTGCGCTATGGCGCGCGCGCACATATTTTCGTGGCGGGATTGATCGCCTTGCTGTGGATGAATAATTTTCCGCGCGCGCATCCGCTGGAAGGCGTTGGCGCGCTTGCATGGCCGCTGACATTTGCGGCGTACTTTTTCGCTTTGCATCGGCAACGAATCGATTGCTTGGAGCCGGCCAGCGGCTGGCGCTACACCTCTGCCTGGGTGTTGATGATGTTGCTTGCCACGTGGGAAGCGCTGTGGCGCTACGAGCAGCACGAATTCGGCTGGGTGTTTGCCATTGGC
>JANOKK010000400.1:0-1329 GCA_031419255.1 Betaproteobacteria bacterium | reverse complement strand
CCGGTCTGGCCGACCTGATAATCGTTGGGCACGAAGCCGGCATCAACGGCTGCGCGCGAAGCCCCGAGCGCGGCATTGAGTTTGTCGGCCAGCGGCTCCAGAATCGCGCGATATTTGTCGCCATCACCGAGACCGCGACCGCCCGAGACGATGCATTTGGCGGCGGCGAGTTCCGGACGATCCGATTTGGTCAAATCCTGCCCGGTCACGCGCGCAAGTCCGCTATCCGCCGCAGCGGAAATACTCTCGATTGCGGCGTTGCCACCAGTGGCCGCGACGGCATCGAATCCGGTTGAACGCACCGTAATCACTTTGATTGCATCGCTCGATTTCACGGTGGCGAATGCATTGCCGGCGTAGATCGGTCGCACGAATGTGTCGGGAGACTCGACCGACATGATGTCGGAAATTTGCGCGGCATCGAGCAACGCTGCCACACGCGGCATAACATTCTTGCCTGATGCGCTCGATGGTGCCAGCAGGTGCGAATAATTTTTCGCGAGCCCGACGATGAGCGGCGCCAGATTTTCCGGCACGCCACCCGCGTAATGTGCGGCGTCGGCAACCAACACTTTGGCGACACCGGTAATCGCGGCGGCGGCACTCGCGGCGGCGGCGCATCCGCTGCCGGCAATCAGGACATGAACATCGCCACCGATTTGTTGCGCGGCCGCGATGGCGTTGGTGACGCCGGATTTGAGGTGATTGTTATCGTGATCGGCAATGACGAGAATGGACATGTTTCAATTCCAGTTGCTGTCATCCTGAACAAGCGCAGCGCCGTGAAGGATCTCGTCGAATATCGCGACCAGATTCTTCGGGCTGCGCCCTCAGAATGACAAGTGATTGATGGTTATATAACCTTGGCTTCGTTCTTGAGTTTATCCACCAGCGCGGCCACATCCGGTACCATCACGCCGCCTTTGCGTTTCGGTGGCTCGACCACTTTCAATGTCGTGAGACGCGGCGCGATATCGACGCCGAGCGCTTCCGGCGTAAAAATATCCAGCGGTTTTTTCTTCGCTTTCATGATATTCGGCAGCGTTGCATAGCGTGGCGTATTCAAGCGCAAATCGGCAGTGATGATCGTCGGCAATTTCACCGCAACCGTTTCCAGACCGCCGTCGATTTCACGAATGACGGTGGCTTCGCCGCCGGCGACCGTGACTTTCGACGCGAATGTTGCCTGCGACCAGCCCAGCAGCGCGGCCAGCATTTGCCCGGTCTGGTTGGAGTCATCGTCGATCGCCTGCTTGCCGAGGATCACCAGTTGCGGGACTTCTTTATCGCAAAGCGCTTTCAATAATTTGGCAACCGCCAGCGGCTGCA
>JANOKK010000399.1:0-3401 GCA_031419255.1 Betaproteobacteria bacterium | reverse complement strand
GTTGCCGACCGCAATTTCGGCCTGCGCAGTGACCACTCAGCCGAGCGTTGGCGGTGCCGGAAATATTCAGTGGACGTTGACGGGCGCGCTCAACGCCGCGCAAACCGGAAGCGTCATCTTCCGCGTCACAGTGCAATGATTGCGCGACACATTGCCGGGGCCGCGTGACCGGTCACGCCGGGAACTCACCGCGAGTTGATTGCGTTGGTGCGGCGCTCATCATCGCTGCAGCCATCGCGTTTTCCGCGAAAGCGATATTCGTCAAACTGGCCTACGCGGATTTGACCAGCAGTGTTCCTGTTGACCCGGTAACGCTGCTCACGATGCGCATGGGATTGTCGTTGCCGCTGTTTGCCGTGATCGCGTGGTGGTCGTCGCGCCACACAAGTCATACGATGACGCGACGCGATTGGGTCGCGGTGACAGGCATTGGATTGATCGGCTACTACGGTGCCAGCCTGTTTGATTTCTGGGGACTCATGTACATCAGCGCGGCGCTGGAGCGGCTGATTCTGTTCTTGAACCCGACCATCGTGGTGATCATTTCAGCGATAGCACTCGGCTACTGGATCAAGCCGCGCGATGTATTTGCGCTTGCGATCAGCTACGCCGGCATCGCAATGGTATTTGCGGCTGACCTCGATGCGAACCGCGATGGCGTGTTGCTCGGTAGTGCGTTGGTGCTGATCTCGGCGATTCTGTATGCCGTCTATCTCGTCGGTGCCGGCCAGATGATCAAACGCATCGGTGCCGTGCGCTTCGCGGCATATGCGTCGATCGTCTCATGTGTCGCGATCTCGTTGCACTTTCTGGTTTTGCGCGATGTGGATTTGTTGGCAGCACAATCGCCGCGCGTGTGGGGCCTCGCCGGTGCGATGGCGCTGATATCAACAGTTCTGCCGATCGTGATGATGGCCGAAGGTATGCGTCGAATCGGCTCGTCCGATGCCGCAATGATGAGCTCAATCGGGCCAGTCTCGACGATACTCTTGGGCTACCTGTTTCTCGGTGAACCCATTACCGCGACACAAATCGTTGGCGCCGGATTGGTGCTGGCGGGAGTTTTGGTGATTAGCCTCAAGAAAAATTGAAACACCAGCACTGGTGCGGCGTTCAGGGCAAAAAATGTCGAAACGCCCCGCCCATGCTAGGGTTTGGTAAGGCCGCGCCGTACAGTCCAGCATCTCAGCCGATCTCAATTTTGTATAATGAACGCTGAAATTTCCGCTTTCCCCCTTTTTTTCTTCCACACGCAACGCCCCAATCCCTCAGGAGCTTCACATGAAAACCCCCATGCGCGTCGCCGTGACCGGTGCCGCCGGCCAGATCGGCTACAGCCTCTTGTTCCGTATCGCGTCCGGCGAAATGCTCGGTAAAGATCAACCCGTCATCCTGCAATTGCTGGAAATCCCCGACGAAAAAGCCCAGAAGGCATTGAAGGGCGTGATGATGGAGCTGGACGATTGCGCGTTTCCGCTGCTCGCGGGAATGTCGGCGCACTCGGATGCAATGACGGCGTTCAAGGATATCGATGTTGCGTTGCTGGTGGGTGCGCGTCCGCGTGGCCCCGGCATGGAACGTAAAGATTTGCTCGAAGCCAACGGCGCGATTTTCACCGTGCAGGGCAGGGCGCTCGACGCCGTCGCATCGCGCAACGTAAAAGTGTTGGTGGTCGGCAATCCCGCCAATACCAATGCCTACATCGCGATGAAATCCGCGCCGGGATTGGCGCGTGAGAACTTCACCGCGATGCTGCGCCTCGATCACAATCGTGCGCTGTCGCAACTCGCCTCCAAAACAGGTAAGCCGGTCGAATCGATCGAGAAATTGATTGTGTGGGGCAACCATTCTCCGACCATGTATCCCGACTATCGTTTCGCCACCATTGGCGGCGCAGCTGCACCCACCGTGGTGAACGATGAAGAGTGGTATCGCGGAACCTTTATTCCGACCGTCGGCAAACGCGGTGCCGCGATCATCGAAGCACGCGGTCTTTCATCCGCCGCGTCGGCGGCCAATGCGGCGATCGATCATATTCGCGATTGGGTGATGGGTACCAATGGCAAGTGGGTCACGATGGGCGTGCCTTCCGACTGCGGTTACGGCATTCCCGACGGCGTGATATATGGTGTTCCGGTTACCTGCACAGATGGTAAATACACCGTCATCAAGGGCCTCGCCATCGACGAGTTTTCACGCGGCAAAATGGATGCCACGCTCAAAGAGCTCGAAGAAGAGCGTGCCGGTGTTGCGCATTTGTTGAAGTAGCGCGCAAGGTCTCAAAAAAGAAAAGGCCGACGGAGGCGATGCTGTCGGCCTTTTTGTCTCCGGGAATCAGCTATCTCGAACGGCGGTCACCGAAACCGCGATCATGACAACGACAATGGTTACCAACGCCATCGCGGCGCTTGAGATGTTGGTGGTGGCAATGTCCATCGCCGCATCGACCAGAAAATTGCCGCCACCGGCGAATAGCGCGCCGAATGCCGCCGCAACAGTGAGGCCAAATGGAATCGTGACGCGCAACGTGGTGTGAGACCTCGATTTCGCCGGCAGCCTATCGATGACCCGCAAGGTAAACCCTGCGTCGTCTATATACGCATCGCGGTGCGCGTTCGCATCGGCTTTCAACAATTCATCAACCGGATCTCTGATGATATTCATGCGGCGGCCTCTTTGTTGGAACGTGAGTCTTGCGCGTAGTCATGCAATTTTGCGCGCATTTTTTCTTTCGCTTTCAGTATGTTTGTCTTGACCGTGCCAAGCGGCATGCCAAGTACATACGGCGCTTCTTCGTGTGAAAGGTCGTTGTAATAGTACTGCATGATGGCGGCGCGCTCGCCATCGGTGAGATCCAACATCGCGCGGGCCACATCGCGCGCCACACCGGTGTGTTCGGATTCCGGCGCGACCGCATCCGCTTCTGGCTGGAAATCCTGATCCAAAGGCTGCTCGCGCTTGCGGCGCAATTCCGATTGCCATGCATTGAATGCGATACGGTACAACCACGTGGAGAATTTCGCCTCGTGCCGAAACGATCCAATATTCCGCCACGCCAGAATGAATGTTTCCTGCGCGATGTCGTCCGACAATGCCGCGTTGCCACCCGTCATTTTGCGCAGCGATGCGCGCAATTGCGACTGATGGCACCGCACCAACTCAGCGAATGCGGTGCGGTCATCGCGCAGCATCAACCGACCAATCAAGTCGCAATCGGCGAAGCCGGGCGGTGGATCCGCAGCGTGGCGTTTGATGGGTATTGCGATGAAACCGTGCTCGACGTTGCGCTGGCGCTCAGGATAACTTTCGGTCGCCATTCTTGTTGGTATCGAGTTTCCAGAGAATCAAATATCCAGCGCCCATGAAAATCGGAATCAAGCCGACGCTCCATGGCGACCACC
>JANOKK010000398.1:0-1632 GCA_031419255.1 Betaproteobacteria bacterium | reverse complement strand
GCGCCTTTGCCCGCCGCCTCGCCGGAATAGGTCATCACCATGCCCGGATCACGCCGGTTCCACACACCCCAAAGCGCCCAGTCTTTCGGGTGGTAGATGCGCGGGTAGATCGCGATCATTGGCGCGTTGATGTCGATGGATCGCTCGACTTTATAGGTGCGCGGCAAGGTGAAACTGATCAGCACCAGCAACGCGATGAGCGCCACTAAGGCGAGCAATAGTTTCTTGACTAACTTCATGCAATGCTCCAATTGCGAATCCGATGACAAATGATACCGGGTTGTCTCACGGAAAAAGAACTGCTCATTGCTCTCGCGCAAGTTACCGAACAATGGCGCCCGTTAGAATATGCACTCGCCAATCGCGCCTTCACCAAACGGAATTGCCATGAAATATGCCGAACTCAGCGTAGCGCCCGAAGCCCTGCCAGACCTCCTGAGCACCTTCATGGATGCGCACATTTATCCGAACGAGACGCGCTATCACGCTGAATTGAACGCGCTGTCGAATCGCTTCGGCACGGTGCCGTTAATGGAAGAATTGAAGGAGAAGGCGCGCGCGGCGGGCTTGTGGAATTTGTTTGTGCCCGCCTCCCACGGCGGCCTCACCAACGCGCAATACGCACCACTCGCCGAAATCATGGGGCGCGTGCTGTGGTGTCCGGAGGCGTTCAATTGCAACGCGCCCGACACCGGCAACATGGAAGTGTTCATGAAGTACGGCAGCGAGGCTCAAAAAGCAAAGTGGTTGACGCCGTTGTTAAACGGTGAAATCCGTTCCGCCTATGCGATGACCGAGCCGGACGTTGCATCGAGCGACGCGACCAACGTACGCACGTCGATCGTTCGCGATGGCAGCGACTATGTCGTTAGTGGCCGCAAATGGTTCATCTCGAATGCCGCATGCGAGCGCACGAAGATTTTTATCGTCATGGGCAAATCCGATCCGGCGAACCCGAATATTCATTTGCAGCAGAGCCAGATTCTGATTCCGCGCGACACGCCTGGCGTGACGATCACGCGATCGCTCACCACGCTCGGCTACGACGATGCGCCGCTCGGCCATGCCGAAATGCGTTTTGACAATGTACGCGTGCCGACCGAAAATATTTTGCTGGGCGAAGGTCGCGGCTTTGAAATCGCGCAGGGGCGGCTGGGCCCGGGAAGGATTCATCACTGCATGCGCTTGATCGGTGCCGCGCAACGCTCACTCGAATATGCGTGCAAGCGTGCCGAATCGCGCACCACCTTCGGCAAGAAAATATCCGAGCATCAATCGGTGCGCGAGGACATCGCCAAGTGTTTCAGCGAGATCGAACAATCGCGCCTGCTGACAATGAAAACCGCACAGCGAATGGACGAAGTCGGGCCGAAAGACTCGCGCGATTACATCGCCGCCGCAAAAATAACGGTGCCATTGATGGCGCAGACAGTGATTGACCGCTGCATGCAGATTCACGGTGCGGGCGGCCTCACGAGCGATTACTTCATGGCGGACGCGTACAACTACGCGCGTTGGTGTCGCCTGGCGGACGGGCCGGATCAGGTACACATGATGGCGCTGGGGAAGCAGATCATCAAGCGTTACGCGGGTTGACGAAAAATGTTGTCCGTCCAAGCCCCGTTCGCCCTG
>JANOKK010000397.1:0-7665 GCA_031419255.1 Betaproteobacteria bacterium | reverse complement strand
CGGGCAACTTGGCCAGCACCAGGTGGATGATGTTTTCCGAGAGTTCGTGATCGCCCGCCGAGATCCACATCTTGCTGCCGGTGAGCCGATAGGCTCCATTGCCATCAGCCTCGGCGCGGGTCTTGATATCCGACAGCGATGAACCGGCTTGCGTTTCGGACAGGCACATGGTGCCGAAAAAACGGCCCGCCAGCATGGGGCGGACAAACATCTCGATCTGTGCGGCGGTGCCGTGCGCCAGCAGCAGCTTGGCATTGCCCATGGTCAGAAAGGGATAGGCCGACGTACCCACGTTGGCGCCCATGAACCAGGCCATGCAGGCTTTCTCCACCACGGTGGGCAGCTGCATGCCGCCCAGTTCGTAATCCTGCCCTGCCGCCATCAATCCGGCAGCGGCGAAGGCGTCCAGGGCCGGCTTCGCTTCTGCAATCAGCTGCACCCGCTCGCCCTCCGGGGACGAAACTACATGCGGCTCGTTGAGATCGGCTTTGCGGTTGTGCGGCGCGAACAGGTCGGTGGCGATCTGTTCGCTGATTTTCAGCGCCGCATTGAAGGTTTCGCGCGAATGGTCGGCGTAGCGCGGGCGCGCGGTCATGGCTTCAACGTCGAGCCATTCGTAGAGCAGGAATTCGATATCGCGGGCACAGAGAATGTTGCTCATGATGGATTGAACGTTTTTCCCCCGGTCGCAAGCCGCGCGAGCAGCGGCGCGGGTATCCAGAATGATGGATCGGTGTGCGGGTTTTGCGCGAAAGTTTTCATCGAGTTCACCACATTGGCCAATCCGACTTGATCCGCGTAGTGCATTGGTCCGCCGCGCCAAAGCGGAAATCCGTAACCGGTGAGATAGATCACATCGATATCGGAGGCGCGCTGAGCAATGCCTTCCTCCAGTATATGCGCCGCCTCGGCCACCAATGAATACACGAGACGTTCGACAATTTCTTGTTCGGCAATCGTCCGCGCAGCGATGCCTATGCTTTCACTATTCGTGGCAAGAATCGCGGCGACAGTGGGCGATGGATACGCGGTGCGGTCACCGGCCTTGTAGTCATACCAACCGGCACCGGTCTTCTGGCCAAAGCGGCCCTGCTCGCACAATCGATCTGCCGCTTGCGAATATTTCAGCGCCGGATTTTCCACGTAGCGCCGCTTGCGGATGTACCAGCCGATATCGTTGCCCGCGAGGTCGCTCATGCGAAACGGCCCCATCGCGAAACCGAATTTCTCGATGGCACCATCGATTTGTTCAACCGATGCACCTTCATCGAGCATAAACATCGCCTGCCGCAAATATTGTTCGATCATGCGATTGCCGATGAAGCCATCGCAGACTCCCGACACCGCCGCCGTCTTGCCGATTTTTTTGGCGAGCCGCATGACAGTAACGAGCACATCGTTCACTGTTGCCGCACCACGCACCACTTCGAGCAACTTCATCACATTGGCCGGGCTGAAAAAATGCATGCCGATCACAGCCTGCGGGCGCTTGGTGAATTGCGCGATGCGATTCAGATCGAGTGTGGAAGTATTGCTGGCAAGGATGGCACCCGGTTGCATGACACGATCCAGTGCTTCGAACACTTGCTTCTTGACACTGATGTCTTCAAATACCGCCTCGATGGCCAGATCGGCGTCGCGCAAATCTTCATAGGCGAGAGTGGGTGTCAGCATATTCATGCGCCGATTGAGTTGATCGGTCGTGAGCTTGCCCTTGCTCACCGTGTTTTCGTAATTCTTGCGGATAATCGCCACGCCGCGATCCAGCGCATCCTGCTTCATTTCCAACAGCGCGACCGGAATGCCGGCGTTGAGAAAATTCATCGCAATGCCACCGCCCATCGTGCCGGCACCAATGACGGCGACGGACTTGATGGGTCGCGCGATCGTTGATTCCGGTATGCCGGGAATCTTGGTGGCGGCGCGCTCGGCGAAGAACGCGTGACGCAGTGCGGCCGATTCGGGGGTGACCAACAGTTCGGTAAACAGTTTGAATTCGTAGGCGAGACCGTCATCGATATTCATGTTGATGGCGGCTTCGACGGCATCAATGCATTTGTGCGGCGCGGGGAAATGTTTGCTGACCGTCATCTGTTTCGTTCGCGCGGCGGCGAAAAATTGCTTGGCGTTCGGCATGTCAATCTTCATGTCGCGCACGCGCGGCAGTTTGCTTCCGCTGGCAATCACTTCACTGGCGAATGCCAGCGCGCCGGCAAGAAAATCGCCGTCGATCACTTTGTCGATTGCGCCGCCTTCGGCGAGGACTTCCGACTTCACCGGCTCACCGATGACGATCATTTTCAGCGCCAACTCGATGCCAGCCGGGCCTTGCAACACGCGCGGCAAACGCTGCGTACCACCTGCGCCGGGCAAAATGCCGATCTTCACTTCCGGCAGTCCGATCATCACGCCAGGTGCGGCGACGCGGTAGTGGCAGCCAAGCGAAATCTCGGTGCCGCCACCCATGCACACGCCGTTGATGGCGGAAGTGATTGGCTTCGCACTTGCCTCACATTTTGCAATGATGTCGTGCAAATTCGGCGATTGCATGCCGATCGGTTTACCGAATTCATTGATGTCGGCACCGCCGGTGAAAACGTTGCCGGTGGCAGTGATGACGATGGCTTTGATGTTGGTGTCGGCCAGGGCAGTGTCAATGCCTGCCGCGATGACTTGACGTGTCGCGAGGCCCATGCTGTTGATAGGTGGATTGGCGAGGGTGATGATGGCGATAGCGTTTTGGGTTTGGTAGAGGGCGGTCATGATGGGTGAGCTTTGCGAATCGGATTTGCAAATTGATTCTCCCCGCTTGCGCGGGCAAGTAACGAAACTTGGGTCCCCGCCTGCGCGAGGACTGCGATGAAAATTGCTTTGGCAATTTTTATCTTGGCTTTCTCGGCATGCGTGAAAAAACCCGGTCATACAACCAGTTCGGTACGATGCGCAAAATTCGTGCGGCGATGCCCATCGTCCACGGAATCACGGTGAAGCTGGTTTTGGCGTCGATGGCGCGGGCGAAACGCCGTGCGGCTTCGTCGACATCGATCAGGAACGGCATCTTGAATTTGTTCACCGCCGTCATCGGCGTGCGGATGTAGCCCGGGCAAATGGTGACAACCGAGATGCCGCTGCCGCACAATTCCACACGCAGCGATTCGCAGTAGGTGATTGCCGCCGACTTCGACGCGGAATAGGCGCCGCCGCCGGGAATGCCGCGAAAACCCGCAACGCTGGCGATGCCGACCAAAGTACCTTTTCGCGCATCGCGCATCGGCGCGATGAACGGATGAAACGTATTCACCATCCCCATGACATTGATGTCCATGATTTCCTGAAACGCCTTCAGGTCGTCTTCGATTTCGGTTAACGTGCCGCGCGAAACGCCGGCATTCGCGATTACGATGTCAGGTGCGCCGAAACGGGCGATGAAATCGGCGGCCGCTTCTTTCAGCGCCCGCGCGTCGCGCACGTCGAGCGCATAGGTCATCGGGCGCGGTTGCAGATTCGCGGCGAGCTTGTCAAGAAAATCCCGCCGCCGCGCAACCAATCCCACTTGATAGCCGCGCGAGGCATAGTGCCTGGCGAGTGATGCGCCGATGCCGGAGGACGCACCGGTGATGAATACGGTTTGGGTCATGTCGCCATTTTACGCGGCTCGGCGACAGGCTCGCAGTAAGTGCGGCGATCATCCGCGCAGCGAACATAAAAAAGCGGGCCGGAAATTTCCGGCCCGCGTGACTACGCTTACAGCGATTGGATCGACTACTTTTTCTTGGCAGGTGCCGGTACTGCGGGCGCAACCGTTGCAGCGGGTGCTGCGGTGACGGCGGGCTTGTTGTTCGCACGCGCGATCGCGATCAATTGATCGACATTGGCGAATACATATTCGCCGCCGCCCGCGAGCAAGTGCCGGCCATTGACTGCGAGCGATGGCGTGGATTCAACGCGGTAGTCGCCATTGATTTTGCGCGCGCGATTGACCTTGGTCTGCACCGAAAATGAACGCTGCATTTCTTCGTATTTCTTCGGATCCACCCCTTGCTTTTCCAGCCACTTGTTTAGCGCGGCGGGATTGCCCAGCATCACGTTTTCCACGTTTGCTGCATCGAACAATTTTTGGTGCAGTTTCTCCAGAACACCCATCGCTTCCAGCGTGTAGAAAATGGGCGCCGAATCAATGCCGCGTGAAGGGTAGGTTGCGGGAATGCGCTTGACCTTTACATCGGGCGGCAATTTGGCGCTCCAGTCGGCCAGACGTGGTTCAAGCGCCGCGCAATGAATGCAGCCATAGGCGAAAAATTCCAGCACTTCGATCTTGCCGTCGTTATCCACCGGTTGCGGCGGATTCACGGCGACCGCTTCGCGTGGAATACCTTGCGCGTGCGTATTCTGGCTTGCAAGCGCGCCAAACGTAAAAATCGCGGCGGCGGCGAAAATCACCCCACTCGCGCGTTGAATTCCGGATACGACGTTCATGTTTTGTCCTGTTGACGGTGGTATTGAAGAATATTGAGGAAACTAGTCCGAGCCTTTGACCACGGCGGCGCTGATTCCACCTTGAGACAGCGCTGCTTTGATTCTGTTCACTTCATCGAGGCTTTTAAAGGGGCCGAGCCGTACCCGGTATAACGTTCCCTTGTCGGGCAAGTTGACAGGCCGGACGGTCGCCTCGAAGCCGGCAAATGCGACCTTGGCTTTCATGTTGTCGGCGTCGCTCGCGTTTTGGAATGCGCCGACCTGTAAATGCAATATTTCTGCTGCCGAAGACTTGGGCTCGACCTTGGCATCCGACTTGGACGGTGTTTTTGCCTCGGACGGCTTTGCGGACGCGACTGATTCGGGCTTCACCACTCTCTCGGCCTTATCCGACTTGTCGCCTTTTCCGCCCCTTTCACCTTTTTCGCCGGGCAGGATTTGATAAAACTCGAAACGCGGTTTTTCGGGTTCAGTTTTTGTAGGCGATGACATTGTCGGCCCGGTCGGGGTGGGCACCGACAGCGGGGATTTGGCGGAGATCGTCGGCAAAGCGTCGACTGGCCGGGATTTTTCAATGAACGGATTGTTGGCGCGATTGATCCAGATCGCGAGGCCGACCGCGAGGCCCACGCCCAATAACAAGCCGATGATGATGCCAACGAATAGCGGATTCATTCGCTTCTTTTTGAGTGCCGCACGTGGGCCGCCCATATCGGACAGCGGCGCGGCGTTATTTTCGCGGACCATGGTCTACATTTTATCCGGCGCGGAAACGCCAATCACGGCGAGGCCGTTTTTCAACACTTGTCGCGTGGCAACGATCAATGCGAGTCTTGCCAATTTCACGTTCTCGTCTTCGACCAGAAATTTTTCCGCATTGTAATAGCTATGCAATTTGGCCGCGAGATCGGCCAGATACACGCACACCAAATGCGGGGAGAGTTCGCGCGCGGCGGTCGCGAGCAGTTCCGGAAAATCGGCCAGCGCGCGCAGCAGCCCGGATTCGTATTTGCTGGTGAGCGGCGACAAGTTCACGCCAGCGAGCGTCGCGGGATCGCCGCCCCACAGCGCCATTACGCTGCAAATCCGCGCGTGTGCGTATTGGACGTAATAAACCGGATTATCTTCGGAACGGCTCTTGGCGAGATCGATATCGAAGGTCAATTGCGAATCGGATTTACGCATGACGAAAAAATAACGCGTGGCATCGCGACCAACTTCATCGATCAGATCGCGCAGCGTCACGTAACTTCCCGCGCGTTTAGAAATCTTCACTTCTTCGCCGCCGCGCATGACAGTAATCATCTGGTGCAACACGTAATCGGGATAGCCGCGTGGCACGCCGATATCCATCGCCTGCAAACCGGCATGCATGCGCGCGAGCGAGCCGTGGTGATCGGCACCAAGCTCGGTGATGGCGCGGGTGAATCCACGTTGCCACTTGGTGACGTGATAGGCGATATCGGGTACGAAATAGGTGTAGCTGCCGTCGGATTTCCGCATCACGCGGTCTTTATCGTCGCCGTAGTCGGTGCTTTTGAGCCACAGCGCGCCATCCTGCTCGTAGGTGTGGCCGGTCTTCACCAAATGTTCAACGGTCTTCTCGACGAGGCCGTCGGTGTAGAGAGAACTTTCGAGATAGTAGACGTCGAATTGAACGTCGAACGCTTTGAGATCGAGGTCTTGCTCGTGCCTCAGCGCGGCGACAGCAAATTTGCGCACAGCGTCAATTGCCTCGCCCTTAAGGTCGTGCGGATTCTCGAGCGCGTAGCGTTCGGCGATCTCAGTGATGTAAAGGCCGCGGTAGCCGTCATCGGGAAACGGCGCATCGATGCCGATGCGCTCGCGCAAGCGCGCCTGCACCGACAAACCCAGATTGTTGATTTGCGCGCCGGCGTCGTTGTAATAGAACTCGCGACTGACCGCATAGCCTTGCGTTGCGAGCAGACGCGCGAGCGTGTCGCCGGTCGCGGCACCGCGACCATGGCCGACATGCAATGGCCCGGTCGGATTGGCCGAGACAAATTCGACCATGACCTTCTCGCTGCGGCCGATGGCGCTTTTGCCGAAATTCTCGCCTGCGGAAAATATCGCCGCGACAATGCGCGTCTCGGCCGTTGACGCGAGGCGGATATTGATAAAACCCGGGCCGGCGATATCAGGCGTGCCCGCGATCAAATCGGAGGGCGGCAATGCGGCCACCAGCGCAGCGGCGATATCGCGCGGCTTCATGCCGAGCCGTTTCGCCAATTGCAACGCGCTATTGACGGCGAAGTGGCCATGCTCGGGATTCTTCGGTTTTTCGACCTCGATCACAAAAGGATCGGCGTCATCGCGCAAGGCCGGATACGCGGCGAGCAGGGCTTGTTGAAACAGCGCGGCGATGGCGCTCTTGTTATCGGTGATCGCGGCGGAAGGCATTCGGGGGACTCAAATGGTAGCCGGAAATTATAGCGGGAAGGGGTGGCGAACGCGATCTTTTATCATAAGAATTGCGATTCCCTAGCCCGCAAAAATAAGACAAACCCTAGTACTGACGGGCCTTTTCAGGCATTTTTGGCTCAAACGCCTCGCCAATGCTAGTCTCTTCCCATTTATCGTGATGCGATTCCTGTTGCCGCTTAGACCTCAAGCGGATCGACATCGATCACCCACATTACGCCGCGTGCGTCGCGCGCACGCAGCATCGGCAACCACTTGGCGAGGAAGCGTTTTAAATCGTTTCGCGAATCGGCCTGCACCATCATTTGACGTCGCTCGAATCCTGCCTTGCGGGAAAGCGGCGCGGCCACCGGATCCCACACTTGCAACTGATTTTCGGGTTTCAACTCGTTTGCACATTCGGTGGCGAACAAAAGGAATTCGTGCAACGCCGCCTCGGTTTTCGCTTCGGCACGCAGCAACGCAAGAAACGTGAATGGCGGCAAACGGGCTTGGCGACGCTCAGTCATCGCCATCGCCGCGAAGCGCGCGTGATCCTGCGCGGCCACGGCTTGATAAAGCGGGTGTTTGGCGAAGCGGGTTTGAATCAATACACGCCCCGGCAAATCGGCACGACCGGCGCGGCCCGCGACCTGCGTTAATTGCGCAACCATGCGCTCGGCCGCACGAAAGTCAGCCGAGAACATTGCGCCATCGGCGTTGACCACGCCGACCAGCGTGATACGCGGAAAATCGTGGCCTTTGGAA
>JANOKK010000396.1:0-8991 GCA_031419255.1 Betaproteobacteria bacterium | reverse complement strand
CACGGCGGTGATCTGGTCGGTGTCGCCGCCCTGCGGTTTCCGTGCGAGATTCGCAACGATTCCTGCCGCCCACGTTTCCGCTTTTTCCGCACCGTTGGCCGCGATGTTCGACGACATCAGCGACAGATTGTAGGGATGCATGCCGGAACGCACGCAAATTTTTCCCTTCCATTTCGGATCGGCCAGCGATTCATAATCCGGCAACTGGGCAGGCGACACGCGCGCCTTGGCATACAGAATGGGTCGGGCGCGAATTGAAAAGCCAAACCATGAGCCATCGGCAGCGCGTAGTTCGCGCGGAATTTTTTCCTCCAGCAGTGCCGATTTCACCGGTTGAAACAAGCCTTGCTGCTGCGCCTTCAACAGCCGGCCCATATCAACTGTCACCAATACATCTGCCGGGCTCTTGTCACCCTCGATTTTCATGCGCTCGATCAGCGGATCTTCCGGGCCGTCGATGCGATTGATCTTGATGCCGGTGGACTTTTCAAAATTGGCATAGAGCGCGTCATCTGTCTGGTAATGCCGCGAAGAATAGAGGTTCAGCACCTTTTGTTGGGCCATTGCGATCGGCGCAACTGCCTGCAAAGCCAGAGTGAGTGCAATGACGAGTGACTTTTTCATTTCATTTCCTGTTCAATATTCAAATAATAATTCGGGAAAGTTATTGCATTGTGGCAATGAGAAAACGCTGCGAATTGGGCTGATCGATTACATCACTTAATCTTAATGCGAATGATTCGTATTTGTCAAATGCTTTTGCGGACAAGCGTTTCGCTTATACTGAAAACATGAGCAAGTTTCTTCAGATACAAGACGTTAGCTTCGCCTATGCCGATGGGACGCAGATTTGCGAGCACCTCTCTTTTGCCGTTGACGACGGCGAAATTGGCTGTTTACTGGGTGCCAGCGGGTGCGGAAAAACGACAATCTTGCGTCTGATCGCGGGTTTTGAGAATCCGGCAGCGGGTGAGATCCGTGTGCGCGAAAAATTGCTTGCCGATGCGTGCCATTCACTGCCGCCGGAAGCGCGGCGTATCGGTGTCGTGTTTCAGGATTACGCGCTGTTTCCGCATTTGACCGTGAAAAAAAATATTGCCTTCGGACTAAGCGGATTGTCGCGAGCAGCCGCCGATTCGTGTGTGTCGGAATTGCTCACCCTGATTCGTCTCGCGCCGGAGGCCGATAAGTATCCACATGAACTCTCCGGCGGCCAGCGCCAACGGGTAGCACTGGCGCGGGCGTTGGCACCACGCCCGGAATTGTTGCTGATGGACGAGCCTTTTTCCAATCTCGATGTTGAATTGCGTGAGAGTCTTGGCATTGAAGTTCGCGAATTGTTGCGCGCACTTGAAACGCCCGCGCTGCTAGTGACACACGATCAGCACGAAGCATTTGCGATCGCCGACAAGATCGGCGTGATGCACGAGGGCAAGATCGAGCAATGGGATACTGCCTACAATCTCTACCATCGCCCCGCCTCGCGCTTTGTCGCCGATTTCATCGGCCAGGGCGTGCTGCTGCGCGGTACGATGCAGAACGACGGGCACATCGAAACCGAGCTTGGCGCGATGCGACCGACCAATTTGCCGATCGGCTCGGTAGCGGCGGGCAATTTTGCGGATGTGTTGATCCGGCCCGACGATATTCTGCATGACGATCACAGCGACTCACATGCCGAAGTGGTGCGCAAAGCGTTTCGCGGCGCGGAAATTTTGTACACCTTGAAACTGGCCAGCGGTGCCAACGTGTTCTCGCTCGTGCCTTCGCACCACAATCACGAAATCGGCCAGAAGATCGGCATCAAACTTGAAATCGATCACGTGGTAGCGTTTCCGGCCACGCACGCGTAGCGTCTCGACCCATCGCGCACGAAACATTTCTTTGTGCGCACAAACTATGGCGACGGGTGCGCAGAATCGACTTGTCGGCACACATTTTGTGAACGACAATGTGGCAGCGGCGGTCGTGGAATCGCCCGCGTCAGGCCATCCGCGTGAGGCCATTTACAGTCGAACACGAAATTCCAATGACCACGACTCCAATGATTCGCAGCACATGCAACAGCTTTGCATTTAAGGCAGGCCGCAAAATTTGCCACGTATCGCGCGATTGTCCAGCTTTGCGGTGAAGTGAATTGATTCCGGCAGCCATTCCCGCCGACGAGTCCGAGCGCTTAATGGCGCTGCGCGAATACGGCATTCTCGATACCCCCCGCGAAGTCGAGTTCGATGATTTCACGCGCCTTGCCGCGCAAATCTGCGGCACGCCGATTTCACTCATTTCCCTCGTCGATGCCGAACGCCAGTGGTTCAAAAGCGCACAAGGACTCGCCGCGCAGGAAACACCGCGAGAGTTCGCATTCTGTGCGCATGCAATACACCAGCGCGAAATCTTTGAAGTGCCCAATGCGCTCGAAGACCAGCGCTTTATCGATAATCCTCTCGTAACCGGCGACCCCAATATCCGCTTTTACGCTGGCGCGCCCTTGCTAACGCCCACTGGACAAGCACTTGGTACGTTGTGCGTGATCGACCAGACACCGCGCCACTTGACGGAAGCGCAAAAAAATTCGCTCGCCGCACTGGCGCGGCAAGTGGTGCGTCAATTGGAATTTCGATTGGCTGCGCGCGAACTAGGCGAGAGTGAAGCGCGATTCCGCAGTTTGACCGCGCTGTCGTCGGACTGGCACTGGCAGCAGGATGCGCACTATCGATTCGTGAATTTTTCGACCGGATTCGGCGAAAAAGGCGGCCTTTCGGAAGCGTCAATCGTCGGCAAGGCTCGTTGGCAAATGCCCGCCATTGATGCGACCGGTCCGGAATGGCTGGCACATCGAGCCGACGTCGAGTCACATCGGCCGTTCCGCGAATTCGAGTACTGTCTCGTTGGCGATGACGCCGAAATCATCTGGCTTTCGGCGAGCGGCGATCCTCAATTCGATGAGTCGGGCTGGTTCACCGGCTATCGCGGAGTCGGTCGCAATATCACTGCCCGCAAACGCGCCGAAAAGATGTTGATCGAGGCCAAACTTGAGGCCGAACAGAACAATGCGGCGAAGAGTATTTTTCTCGCTACCATGAGCCATGAAATTCGCACGCCCTTGAGCGGCTTGCTGGGCATGCTGGAGTTGCTGGATCACTCGCTGCTTGATCGTGAACAACGCGAGACGCTGGGCATCGCCCGCGATGCAGGTCGGGCGATGGGACGCATCATCGACGACATCCTCGATCACGCACGCATCGTCGCGGGCAAACTCGAGATCGTGCCCGAGCCAGTGTCGGTTCGGCAATTGCTGCGTCGAGTCGTCAAAACCTATCAGGCCGTGGCAAGCGCCAAGGATTTAACGCTGCGGTTAGTCGACGATCCACGCTTGAATAAGGCACTGCTTGCCGATCCCTTTCGGCTTTTGCAAGTACTCGGCAACTTGGTCAGCAATTCAATCAAATTCACCAACGACGGATATGTCGAGGTACGCGCAGAACTGATGCCGGCCGGCTCTGCGCGCGCGGGTTTGCCCGACGACAATCAAACCGTGCAATTCTCCGTGATCGATACGGGCATCGGCATGTCTGCTGAATCGCAAGCCCGCCTGTTTCAGCCTTTTGAACAGGCCAGCACCGATACGGCCCGTCTCTACGGAGGCACGGGCCTGGGACTGGCAATTTGTCGTCGGTTGGTCGAATTGATGAACGGTACCGTCACATTGCAAAGCGTGCCGGGCAGCGGCACCACCATGCGCGTCACGATCTCGTTTCCAACCACCGAAGCAACACCGGCAATCAATCCCGCACAACTGAGCTACGCAGAGGCGGCAGCGATGCCGGAGATTGCCGTCCTACTGCCCCGCGCAGCGAACATCGCGGTTGCGAGCGTGCCACCGGACGGGCCCATGGTTCTCGCGGTGGACGACAATCCGATCAATCGCATGCTGCTCGCGCGTCAATTGGCGATGTTAGGGCTGCGCGCAACGACAGCGGTAGATGGACGCGAAGCACTCGCATTGTGGCGGCGCAATATGGAAGATTCCGACGACGCGACGGAGCGTTTTTCTATGGTCATTGCCGATTGCAATATGCCGGTGATGGATGGCTACACATTGGCGCGTGCGATTCGCGATATTGAAGCAACCGAAGGACTATCGCGCATGCCGGTTCTCGCCTGGACGGCCAATGCGCTGCCAGACACACTCGAGAAATGCCGCGAGGCCGGTATGGACGATTTGCTCATCAAACCAGCCGACCTGTCGCGCCTGAAGGCAACCGTCGAGAGTTGGCTGTCGCCCGAGCTCGCAATGCGCAAAATCGACTTGCCACCCGCCATCGATCTTGCGGTACTGCGGGAGACTCTTGGCACCAATGAAGCACTCGCACGCGACCTGCTCGACAAAATCTGCGCCAAGCTGCCCGCGCAGATCAAAGCACTAACAGAAAGTCTGGATGGAGACGATTTACAAGCCATTGAGAAAATGGGGCACCGACTCAGAGGCGCGACAGGAATGATCGGCGCGTTGCCGCTAACGGCCGTGTGCGACGCAATTGAGTCAGCCGCGCGCAACGGCGATCACGCATTGTTGCGTTCGCTGCGCGCCAGCTTCGATATCGCGGCCGGCCGCACCGTCATAGCGCTGTCGGCGCTCTAGTGTCGTGACACAGAAATATCAATTTTGCCCGCATCATCAATCACTCGAAGCGGCGGATGTCTTCGATCACTTTGCCGTCATTCGGTAGCGTTTGCGGTTCAACTGCCTCGACTTCTCCGCGCAGCTTGGTCACGTCGCGAATGGATTCGACAATGCGTTGTTCATTCAACGCTGACATCGATTCGCAGCGCAGACACATCGAGTCATTGCCGTCGACATGGCTCACGACCAAGCGCGCCTTGACGATTTCCGGATGGCGTTTGAGAATTTCCGCGATCTGATTGGGGTGGACGAACATGCCGCGCACTTTGGTGGTTTGGTCGGCGCGGCCCATCCAGCCTTTGATGCGCAGGTTGGTACGACCGCAGGGCGATGCGCCGGGCAACACCGCCGACAAATCACCGGTCGCGAACCGCAGCAAAGGGTAATCGCGGTTGAACGTCGTGACGACAACTTCGCCGACTTCACCGTCGGGCAGCGGATCACCGGTACCCGGCCGCACGATTTCGATGATCAGATTTTCATTCGCAATCAAGCCTTCGCGCGCGGCAGACTCATAGGCGATCACACCCAAATCGGCTGAGGCGTAGGCCTGTACCGCGTCGATGCCGCGCGCCGCGAACAACTGCCGCACCGGTGTGAGAAATGCTTCACCACCGACCATCGCGCGGCTAATCGACGACACATCGATTTTCAACTCGTCGGACTTTTCGAGCAGCAATTTGAGAAATGACGGCGTGCCCGCATAGCCATTCGGCTGGATCGCGGCAATTGCTGCCAATTGCGTCTCGGTCTGCCCCACGCCCGCAGGCACCACTGCGCAGCCCAATGCATGCGCGCCGGTATCGAACATCGACCCCGCCGGCGTGAGATGGTAGGAAAACGAATTGTGGATAACATCGTCCGCGCGAAATCCAGCCGCGAACAGCGCGCGCGCCGTGCCCCAATAATCGGCCGCATGACCTTCCGCGTCGCAAATGGGGCCGGGTGAAAAATAGATGCGCGCGAGACGACCACGGGCGATTGTCGTCATGCCGCCAAACGGCGGATTGTTTTTTTGCAACGTGGGCAGATCGGATTTGCGCGTCACGGGTAATCGCGCAAGGGCCGCGCGCGAATTCACCGCCGCCGCATCGAATTCCGCAAGCAACGCGCCAAAATATGGTGCATGGGCCTTTGCATGCTCGATCTGCGCGGGCAAAGCCGAAAACAATGCTCGCTCGCGCGCGTCCGGATCGCACGTCTCCAACGCATCGTAATGTCCGTTCACGCGAGCCAGCGCTTTCTGCGACGATAGTGTTTCGCGTCGCGATAGGATTTTCGGCCGGACTTGGAAATGCCGAGGTAGAACTCTTTCACGTCCTCGTTTTCCGACAAATTTTTCGCCGTGCCTTCCATGACCACGCGACCGTTTTCGAGGATGTAGCCGAATTCCGCGAAGCGCAGCGCGACCATCGTGTTCTGCTCGGCCAGCAGAAAACTCACGCGCTCCTTTTGGTTGAGATCGCGCACAATCTCGAAAATTTCCTCAACGACCTGAGGGGCCAATCCCATCGACGGCTCATCGAGCAGGATCATCGACGGCTTCGCCATCAAGGCGCGGCCCACCGCCGTCATTTGTTGTTCGCCGCCGGAGGTATAGCCCGCTTGCGAAGCACGGCGCGTTTTGAGTCGCGGGAAATAGGCATAGACTTTTTCGAGGTCCGCCGCGATGGCGCCTCGACCGTCACGCCGCGTGTAGGCGCCGGTGAGCAGGTTTTCCTCGACCGTCAGGTGGCCGAAACAATGCCGCCCCTCCATCACCTGCACCACGCCGCGCTTGACCAGATCGGATGGCGACAACGTGTGGACTTTCTCACCGCGAAATTCGACCGAACCCTTGGTGACTTCGCCGCGCTCGCCTTTCAGCAAATTCGACACCGCGCGAAGGGTCGTGGTTTTCCCCGCACCATTGCCACCCAGGATCGCCACGATGCCACCATCGGGCACGTTGAGCGAAACACCCTTCAACACCAGAATGACATGGTTGTAGATGACCTCGATGCCGTTGACGGCGAGGAGGGGTTTGGACGAGGCTGTTGTATTTGCAGTAGCGTTCAAATTGGCGACACTCGTTGGTGTGTCGCCCCGGAACGAGTCCGGGGCGACAGGTATGCGGCCTCACGCGCAATCACGAAAGTCCTTACCCAGCGCGGCGTTTCAGGCGAAAACACCTCCCACCTCGCGCCTTGCATGGCGCTCGGATTCGCGAGCCACGCGACATGCCGCAGGGCATGTTGCGTGCGCACGCTCATCCACGCCCATACTGGACTTTCGCTTATTTCTCCTTCGCGCAATCGCGCGGCGTGATCTTTTTCTCCGCTGCGTACTTGGCGGCGGCTGCTTTCACCATCGGACCGAGAAACTTCTGGTCTGAAGAGTAAAAGTCGGACGTGTAGCTCCATGCCTTGCCGTCCCACGTGTGAATACGCGCCGAGCGCGCGCCTTCATGATCGCTGCACGAGGTCTTGATCGGTTGCATCATGCCGTCCATGCCCAACGCCTTCACGCGCGCCAGGTCGATATTCAAATTCTCTGCACCCCAGCGCACTTCTTCTGCCGTGACCACGCGATTGCCATGTTTCTTTTGCGTGGTGCGGATCGCCTCGACCACGAGTGCGGCCGAGATCATGCCGCGGTTGTAGAGCACTTGGCCGATTTCTTCTTTCTTGCCGGTGCCGTTGCCATTGTCATAGACAAACTTGGCGATGTCCTTGTGCACCGGGCGATCAGCTTCCGCGCTGTGCGCAAGTGCTAAACCATTGTAGCCTTTGGCGCTGTTTTCAGACGACACCACATCCGGCTCAGCCGCAGCCCACCAGACCGCATACATCTGCAAACGTGGATACGATACCGCGATCGCCTCTTTGACGGCCGTTGAGTTCATCACGCCCCAGCCCCACAGAAAAACGTAGTCCGGTCGTGCCTGACGGACTTGCAGCCATTGCGATTTCTGCTCAACACCCGGATGCGTGACGGGCAGCTTCATGAGTTCGAAGCCGTGCTTTTTCGCGTGCTCTTCCAGCACCGGGATCGGCTCCTTTCCATAGGGCGAATCGTGATACACCAGCGCGATCTTCTTGCCCTTCAGGCTGCCCTTCTTCGATACGTGCTGCACGAGAATGTCGGCCGCGGTCCAATAGGTGCCCATCAGCGGGAAGTTCCACGCAAAGACGCTGCCATCGACCGATTCCGAACGGCCATAGCCGGTAGTGAACAGCGGAATCTTGTCAGCCACCACTTTTTCGGTGAGCGCAAAGGTGATGCCGGTGGAGAGCGGATTGAAGCCGATCGGTTTCTTCGCCTTCAGGCGTTCGTAACACTCGACGCCGCGATCGGTCGCGTAACCGGTTTCGCATTCTTCAAACGCGAGCTTGACTTTGTTGACGCCGCCATCGCGCTCGTTGACCAACTTCAAGTAATCGACGAAACCATTCGCCCATGGCGTGCCGTTGGGCGCATAAGCGCCCGTGCGGTACACCAGCACCGGCACGAAAATTTCGTTAGCTGATTGCGCCGCCGCATTTGTTGTTCCGCCCAGCACCGCCGCCATCGATCCCGCCACCATTGCTGCTTTCATCCACCGTTTCATGTCGTCCTCCTCGTTTTAAAAGAAATACCGCCAATGACCCAACGCCTTCAAAAACACATTCTGCCTGACTCGACTACAAGTTAATGCGGAAACGGCCACAGCCGCAACTTTTCCTTGCCGATCGCCCACAGCCTTGCCAGCCCGTGCGGCTCGGCAATGAGGAAAAATACGATCAGCGAACCGAACACCATCAACTCCACATGCGAGACCAGCGCCGTATCGACGTGGAATCCGAGCATGGTGCCGATCACCGGTAACGCGCGACTCAGGAAGATCGGTAGCAGCACGATGAACGCAGCACCCAGGAAAGATCCGAGGATCGAGCCCATGCCGCCGATGATGATCATGAACAACAAATTAAACGAGAGATTGATGTTAAACGCGAGCGGCTCCCACGCACCGAGGTAAATGAAGCCCCACAAGGCACCTGCGACGCCGGCGAAAAAAGAACTCACACCGAATGCCGTCAGCTTCGCATAAACGGGGCGGATGCCGATCACTTCGGCGGCCACATCCATGTCGCGGGTGGCCATCCAGGCGCGGCCGATGTGGCTGCGCGTAAGGTTCCTCGCCGCAAGTGCCAACATGGCGACAATCGACAGCACGAACAGGTATTTATCCACCGGCGAATCGATCGTCCAGCCGAACATCTCCACCGTCGCCGGCGCGACGGAACCCGATGGATTGTTGTTGGTGAACCACTTGACGCGCGCAAACA
>JANOKK010000395.1:0-3829 GCA_031419255.1 Betaproteobacteria bacterium | reverse complement strand
GCGGGCGTTCTCATTGGTGGCATGCCGTGCCGCGGGCGCCCGCTTGGGGGCGTATATTTCGTTCGGGTTCACGGGCCCCTTTGTGTCTTGGCGGGGCGCCCCCGCCAGCGCCACGATGCCAGTACCGGTGCCGACATCGAGCACGCGCGACAAAGGAGCAAACGCGGCCATTTCGACGATACGCTCCGCAATGGGCTGCGAAAAGCGCGTCGTGAAATGCGCAAAACTGTCACTGACGGTGTCGTATGAGCCTGCGTCACGTTGCTTGAACGCGTCGGCGGCCTGATCCGACGCACTCATCGGCTTACGCTCAACAAGTCCAATGAACTCAAGGCATGCTCACGCCGCAGTGCGCGGCGATTTTCGATCCACCACCCAGTTGTAAATTCGGGCATACGCGTAGCCGATGCCGTAGCCGACGATGAAACCATAGATCATCCCGATAAATGCGCCACCCCAGGTGACGCTGTAGCCGATGAAATACTGTCCCAGCAATGACAAGTGTGGCCCGACGGTGTCGCCGCCCTTAATCACCAGCCAGATCGTCACTGCGAACAACCCCAATCCGACAAACATGCCGGTCGTAACGCCCTGCACCACGGCGTTCAGATACAGTAAGCGAGTTTGAATTGCGCTGTCTTCGTTATCGCTAGTCATAGTTGTAATCCTGTGTTGGTTGCTTGCTCATCATGAATGATTTCAAAAGTAATCGAGCATTTGTCGAAGGACTTTGCGCTCGGCCCGATGATAAAGAATGGCGCGGCTGGTGAACAAGGCGGCGTTGCGCAGGAAGGCAAACAACCAGCCACCGGCAAAGCCGGCCACCGCCCCATAAGCCAGACCAATGAAACTGCCCGTCACGCTTACCTGATAGCCCGGGAAATACTGGCCTAACAATCCCAGTGTCGGGCCAATGACCGTCCCGCCCTTTACCACCAGAATCAAGGTCGCCAAACACAGCAATACGCCGGCCATGACGCCCACCGCCAGCCCTGAAGCCGTCCTATCCAGCTTGGTATACACCCAGGCCCCCAAGCCCGGCATCGAAGGTACCGGGATGGTCGTCGTGACACCCGCTTCTTCGCGTTCCTCCTCGTGATACTCCTGATCGACGTTCACACTCCATAGATCATTTTGCTCACCGGCCAAAAGATTGCGCGTCGCCAATAGCCCCGTAAGCATGGCGTGATCCTGATTGTTATAGCGATGCAGGCCATTGCGACCCACTGTGTGGAAATTTTCCAGCGCGTCGACGAACTCGCGGACCTGACCCAGGTAATCGCCGTAGTCGGCGTCATAAATCGGATACGCCTTGGCGACTCGCACTACACAGCCATCCTCGACGTCGGCGTAACTCGCAAGGCCGGTGCGATCTACTTCGCGCTTGGCGAGCTCGATCAAATCCGCATCGGCCGTTGTCCACAGCGCGTCGCCTTCGGTACAGAAATATTCCAGCCCGAGCGAAGTCTTGGCCGGATCCGGCACCATGTCCGGACTCCAGTTCTTGAAATTCTGAATGCGCCCCACCTGAACGCTTGGGTCGTGAATGTAAATCCAGTTGTCAGGGAACAGGTCGGGTTTATTGACGATCAGGCAGACGGTCAGGAAATCCCGGTAATGCAGTTTGGCCGCCGCCTGCAATACCGACTCTGGGGCCGGCGGATCGAGTTTGCGGATAAATTCCGCGACCGGCATGCTGGATACGAAGTGGCTGCCGACCAATCGCGTCTCAGCATCGCCCTTGCCGGTGACGACCGCGTCAATGCGCTGGCCGGTGCGCTCAATACGCTCGACTTCCTGATTGAGCCGCACCTCACCGCCGCGCTTCTCGATCTCGGTCGTGAAAGCTTTCCACATCATGCCGGGGCCGAGACGCGGATAGTCAAATTCTTCAATCAGGGTGGTAATCTTTGAGCCCGGTTTGACGATCATGCTCATCAGCGCCGTTTTCAGCGACAGGTCTTTGATGCGCTGTGCCGCCCATTCGGCCTTCAGCTCGGAGCACGAAATCCCCCATACCTTCTCGGTATAGGATTTGAAAAAGATCATGAACAGCCGCCGACCGAAGCGGTTGGTGACCCATTCTTCGAAGGTCTCTTCGCGGCGATAAGGGAACAGTTGCCAGCGGATATAGCTGAATCCGATCAATATGCTTTGCACAAAACCCAGACCGGTAAGCGCATTTATCGGCTTCAGGGGATAGTTGAAGAACTTTTGCTGATAGTAGATGCGCGACAGGCGGGGACGGCGCAGAAATTCGCCGCCCATGATCTCCTTCCACAGTGCTTTGACTTCCTTGTTCTTGGTGAAGAAGCGGTGACCACCCATGTCGAAGTGGTAGCCCTTGTACTGGTCGGTACGGGCGATACCGCCGACTTGATGGTCTTTCTCAAGCACAAGGGGATGCGCGCCATGATTCGTCGCTTCCAACGCCGCCGTCAAGCCTGCAGGCCCGCCGCCAATGACGATCATTCGATTGTCTTTGCTGCGCTCAGAATTCAAGTTTTATCTCCCTGATGCATATTGGATTCAGCCAAACCTGACTGCCGCGTATTGATTGAGCAAGGCCTGTGGTGGGTTACCGACCGGAAGGGCAACTACTTTTTTCGGTTCACCTATTTGCGCAATCAAGTGCGGTCTCTTTGTGGACGTGTAAGTGATTGTAATTGAAGGACGGATTTGCGGATACCCTTGATGCCAAAATGAACCGACAGACTTTCGTTACAAACGCCATGGTGATTCAATACAATTTTTTGCAGGATCGCCCGGCACCAAACCAATAACCCAACCATTCGCCGATGCCCCAGAAAACGCAAATGCCAAATAGTGGAAAAACGGCAACGGCTAAAAGACGCCGATTTTCCGCGTGACGTACGTTGCGGACAAAGTGCCGGACAATCAGCAGCGGCACAACAGCCGGGGCAAATACACGGTAGAGAACCTTGCTTCCCAATGGAGCTCTCCTCGCACGCACTGCGCCAAAGCAGCGTCCGTAATGGAAGCGCCGCGCACCGAAGTCCGCCAACGAATAGTGCGTAAGATGGTCTACGCGCATGCCGGGCCTGATGATGAGCCGCCCGCCGCACGCGCGAATACGTTCGTGAAAAAACGGCTTGTTGAACCCCTCCGACGCCAGAATATCGAAACAGGTGTCGATCAACGCGCTGCGGCGATACGCGACATTGTTTCCCGGCAAGTCACCCAATGTCTCGCCGTCTGCGATAGGCGGATTGAACGCACCGTATTCGAACAAATAGGCTGCGATGTTACCGGCGGTCTTCGGGCCCGACAGCAACACCGAGCCGCCCACTGCCGACACGCTTGCATCATCGAATGCGACAAGTATTTCACTGATCCAGTTTGGCGCGGCGGCATCACTGGGATCGAGCACGGCAACAAATTCACTGCGCGCCTGTCGAATCGCCTCGGCTTTCAATTCGGGAAGATTGCCACCGGGCAACGCAATGTGGCGGAACCCCGGAAATCGTTTCGCGAGCGCTTCCAGCTTTCCATCATCACTGCCGTCGACAATAAGAACCTCAAATTCCGCGGCTTGAATTTGCCGGGCGAGCGAAAGTAGGGCTTGTTCGGTTGTGTCGGGCGGCTCTCGTGCGGCGACCACAACCGACACGCGCGGCGTCGGGGACACGACATGTATTGCGTCCGCCGCACTCATTGAGGACTCGCTGCAGTTCAGGTTTCGGTTGAAACAGTCGCTGCCGCGTCTTTCGGACTGCGTGAAAGACGATCGATGTTGATGACCTGACTCGGTTGGGGCTTGCCGGTGAAACTCGCCGCCGAATAGCCCGCAGGTGCCTTTGGCTTTTCC
>JANOKK010000394.1:0-4485 GCA_031419255.1 Betaproteobacteria bacterium | reverse complement strand
GCCGGTTTCACCCGGCAACCGTTACGCAGGCACACCGCATGCGGTGTGAAACCCCTGCTACACCCTCTCCCACGAGGGGAGAGGGGCTATAAGGACGCTCGCGCGCAAGAAGTGCGCGCCGCCAAGATATGCGGCGCCGTCAGGCGTCCGCATGATCGAGGCGAGTTATTCCGGCGGCAAGGCCGTCCGAAATAACCCTACTTGTACAAAAGTTGCGGTAGCCACATGCCGATCGCCGGGAAGTTGTACAGCAGGATCAATGCGATCACCTGTATCCCCATAAACGGCATCATCCCCAAAAATATTTGGTTGAGGGTCACATGCGGCGGCGACACGCCTTTCAAATAAAACGCCGCCATTGCCACCGGTGGCGACAAAAACGCCGTTTGCAAATTAAGCGCCACCAGCAAACCGAAAAACAGTGGATCAACGCCGAACTTGGGCAACAGGGGAATGAATATCGGCATGAAAATGACGATGATTTCGGTCCATTCCAGCGGCCAGCCCAAAATGAAAATGATGAACTGCGAGAGCATCATGAACTGAAGCGTCGTGAGGCCGAGCGAGAGCACCCATTTTTCGATGAGGTCCTGACCACCCAGCAAAGCAAACGCAGCCGAAAAAATGGAGGAGCCGACAAACAGCCAGCACACCATTGCGCTGGTTTTTGCCGTCAGGAATGAAGACTCTTTCACAATGCCGCCCAATTCGCGCAACGTGGTCGCGACCGCACTCTGCGGCTTCACTTTGCGGGCGTTTACATATCGATAAGCGCCGGCGAGAATGCAACCGCCAAAGGCACCCACCGCTGCGGCTTCGGTCGGTGTCGCGAGGCCAAACACGATTGACCCGAGCACCGACATAATCAACACCGCAAGCGGGAAGAACGAGGTCAACAGCATCTTGAAAATTTCCAGCCGTTGCCAGTTCATCAGCCAATAGGTTACCGCGAGCCCAGTCATACCGATTCCAAACACCACCCAATACCAGGTCGGCGCGGGTACGCGTGCGGCAGCGGCTGCGGCGACCGGCTTGGTCTCTGCGACTTTGGTGGCACTTGATTTCGGTACCTCGGCCGCAACCACTTTCGCGGCTTCAGCGGGCGGAACTTTGAGGCCGCTGTCTTCCTTGGGCGGCTCTTGCAGGCCACCGGACGCGCTGGGCGGCTCCTGCAATCCGGACGATAGCTCGGCGGGCTTCTCATCGAAGGCACCAGAAACCGCACCGCCTGACTGAACCAGGCCAGTGATATCGTCGGCCACGATCGGTGATGTGGCCGATTTGTACATCAGGCCAAGCAAGACCACGATTGCAATGGCCGGAATCAACGAAACAAACAATTGACCCAGCACCGTGCGCTTCGCGAATGCAGGCGTATTCAGGCCCTGTAACAAACCGGCCAGCGCATTGCGGCCCTTTGGCGCGAGCGCCGAGGCGAGCGCGGGCAGCGGCACAAATCGTTCACTTTCGGCCAAGGGCGGTGCGAGATGCGGCTTCCACTTGGCGACAATAATCACGTAGCCGACATAAAGTGCCGCCAGCATCAGGCCGGGGAAAAAGGCACCGGCATAGAGTTGCACCACCGATACGCCGGCCGTTGCGCCATAGACAATCAATAGCACCGACGGCGGAATCAGGATGCCGAGACAGCCGCCGGCGGTGATCGCGCCTGCGGAGAGTTTCACGTCGTACCCGGCGCGCAGCATGGCCGGGAACGCCAGCAAGCCCATCAAGGTAACGACCGCGCCGACAATACCGGTGGCCGTCGCGAAGATCGCGCAGGTGACAATGGTGGCAACCGCCAACGAACCCGGGACACGCGCCATGGCGAGATGCAAGCTTTTGAACAGCTTTTCAATCAGTGCGGCGCGCTCAACCAGGTATCCCATGAACACAAACAAGGGAATCGCGATCAGGACATCGTTTGACATCACCGAGTAAGCACGCTGCACCATCAAATCCAGTGTCTGGCGCACGGCGATATCCGGATTCACGCTGCGATAAGCGATCCAGGCGAAGAAGACGCCCATGCCCATCAAGGTAAACGCCGTCGGAAAGCCCAGCATGATCATCACCACAATCAGGCCGAGCATGACCAGGCCAATATGGCCGTTGGTCAGGTTGCTCCATGGGGTCACGGCCAGCAACACCGCTAAGATGATTGCCATCAGGATGAAGCCGAACCAGAGCTCTTTGCGAATCGTCGGCAGCTTCATTTGGTGCCCGCCTGCGCGACGACATATTTATCCAGGCCGGCAATGTCTTCATCTTTGACATGAACCATTTCCTTGAGTTTTTCGACGTCAACTTCCTCCACATCTTCGATTCGCGACGGCCACGCACCATCCCTCAAGCAAACGATGCAGCGAATAATTTCAACGAACCCTTGCAGCAGCAGCATCGCCCCCGCCAGCGGAATAATCGTTTTGAAATGGTACAGGGGCGGGCCATCGGCGGTGATACTTGAATGTTCCTTGATGGCCCAGCTTTCACCGGCGTAAATGTAGCCGGCCCACACGAGCGCGACAACTCCGGGAATGAAGAAAACGATATAAAGAATCAGATCAACACCCGCCTGCGTGCGCGGCTCAAAAAAACTGTAGAGCACGTCACCCCGCACATGGCCATTCTTCGACAGCGTATACGCACCGGCCATCATGAACATCGCACCATACATCATGATCATGGCGTCGAATACCCAGGAATGCGGATTGTCGAGAAAATAGCGCGAGAAAACTTCCCAGGAAATGATGACCGTCAGGGCCACCACGAGCCAGGAAAATGCCTGCCCGACCCACGTGCTCATCTTGTCAACGAACAGAAACAGCTTTTGCATAAATTGGGCGCTCAAAAAAATCAACCATCCGGACTAAGCCCGGATGGTCGACATATGTTGCGAAAAAAAACTCAGGCCTTCTTGGGCGCAGCCGCTTTTGCACCAAAGAAATGATTCATCGCCATGCGACGACTGATATTGGTATCCTGATCCCACTTGACGGCGCGCTCCGCAAATGCTCTCTGCGACTCAACGACTTCCTTGAACAGCGCGTTTTCCGCCGACTTCTTGACCAGAATCGCATCCCACAGGGTAAGCTGTTCCTGCAACAACGAATCCGGCGTTTTGTAGAACTTGACCTTGTCCTTGGTCTGCAACTCGATGTAATCCTTCGAGTAGCGGTCGATCGCCTTCCATGACATGTCTGCGGACGAGGCTTCGACCGCGCCCGCAATGATCGCCCTCATTTTGGGCGGCAGTGCATCGTATTTGGTCTTGTTAAACGTGATCTCGAAGGTTTCCGCGCTCTGGTGGTAGCTTTGCAGCATGCAGACTTTGGAAACGTCGGCGAAGCCCAACAGCCGGTCGGAGGTGGCATTGTTGAATTCAGCCCCATCGAGCAGGCCGCGATCCATGGCGGGCACAATTTCGCCGCCGGGCAACGCATTGACCGCCGCACCCATCGCGGTAAACAGGTCAATGGCCAAGCCATTGGTGCGGAACTTGAGGCCTTTGAAATCGGCCGACTTGACGATCGGCTTCTTGAACCAGCCGAGCGGCTGGGTGGTCATCGGGCCGTAGAGGAAAGACACGACATTGCCGCCGATGGAGGCGTAGAGCTTGTTCAGCAATTCATGCCCGCCACCGTACTTGTGCCATGAAAGCAGCATATTGGCATCCATGCCGAAGGCAGGGCCGGAATTCCACAGGGCCAGCGCGTTTTGCCGACCGTAGTTGTAACCCAGAACACCGTGGCCGCCGTCAAGCGTACCTTTCGACACGGCATCCAACAAGCCGAACGCCGGAACCACTGAACCGGCCGGCAGCACGTCGATTTTCAGGTCGCCACCCGTCATGTCGTTGACTTTCTTGGCAAAATCGGAGGCGTACTCGTGAAAGATATCTTTGGCCGGCCAAGTGGATTGCCAGCGCATGTTGATCGGGCCGGCTTGTGCCTTCGCGATCATCGGAAAACCGGTAACGGCGGCACCTGCAGCGGCAACGGTTCCCGCCAGAAATTTGCGGCGCGCCGGTTTGGCTTTGGCGATTGTGTCGGTCAGTTTCGTTTTTTCAGCCATACATCCTCCTGGTTGTGATTGGTGGTTCGACGTTGCAAAAAATAGGTGGGGCGTGCTTCACAGAAATTCAGTCGTAAATCGTGACTTGCTTTACCTTCACGTACCCGTTACGGAACAATATCGGACAACGTTGGATGCTAGTCGCCCGCCGGTCGTTACGCAATAGACATGCATCAAAAAAACATCGCAATGACTCATATCGAATTTAATTTGTGCGGCGCAACATCGACAGCAATCACTGTCGCCGCCCGAATAGTTGTGGGGCAGCGCTCATCGCTTGACCACTGCTTCAGTGGCTTGCGAGGGCGCGCTGACTCCGCGTTTTACCGGCGCGTCGGGGCGCCAACCGAGCACCACGAGCATCACGAAAAATCCCGCCACATAGGCCACCGCCACATGCCAGCCGTGCTT
>JANOKK010000393.1:0-1492 GCA_031419255.1 Betaproteobacteria bacterium | reverse complement strand
CGCATTTCGGGTTGAATTTCAGTCGGGAAACCGCGATTATGAGCGATTTGCGAAGGCAACCCTCGAAACCATGAATCTCTCCGCCGCTACTCAGCACTCTCAAAGTGATTTTCGCCAGCAATTCGTCGAATTTGCGATTCGGCAAAACGCGCTCTGCTTCGGCGATTTCAAGACCAAGGCAGGCCGGCTGTCCCCGTATTTCTTCAATTCCGGCCTGTTCAGCGATGGCGCGTCGTTGGCGGCGTTGGGCCGCTACTATGCGCAGGCGATCCTCGCATCAACGCTGAAAATCGACACACTGTTTGGCCCGGCCTACAAAGGCATCACACTCGCGGCGGCTACCGCCGTGGCACTTGCCGAAATGGGTCACAACCTGCCGTTTTGTTTCAATCGCAAAGAGGCGAAGGATCACGGCGAAGGCGGATTGATCGTCGGCGCGCCGCTGAAAGGCAATGTGTTGATCATCGACGACGTCATTACCGATGGTGCCTCAAAGCGCGAATCGGTGGAAATGATCCGTGCGGCGGGTGCAACCCCGGTTGGCGTGCTGATTGCTTTAGACAGACAGGAACTCGGTGCGAAACCGGGTGCTACGCTGTCGGCGGCGCAGGAATTCAACCAAATGTATGGGGTGCCCGTTATTGCAGTAGCCACCCTGACGGATATCTTGGCGTATCTTCTGCACCGGGGTGACGAAAGCGATAAACTCTCGAAAATTGAGGCGTACCGCCGAACCTACGGTGTCGCCGGTTAACCATAAAAGATCCAATGCGCATGAAATTCACGAAACTGGTTTTTTCAACGATTGCCCTAGGCACGGCTTTCGCCTCGCCACTCGCACACGCGTTGTTCAAGTGCATCGATGAAAAAGGGGTGACGCACTATGGCGATACGATGCCGCCGCAGTGCGCAAAAAAAGCCATTACGGAAATGAGCAAGCAAGGCAGTGTCGTCAAGCAATACGAGGCACCATTGACGCCTGAACAATTGAAGGCCCAGTATGAGGAGCGAGAAAAGCGCCGCGAGGGCGACAAAAAGCTCGCTGAGCAGAAACTGAGAGACCTCGCGTTGATCGCTACCTATGGCTCCGAACGAGAATTCGATGTTGCCCGCGACAAGGATGTCGCTGGTCTCGATGCGCGCAAGAAATCATTGCTATCGCGTAACGACGATATCGACAAGCAGCTTCAAAAGAACCAGAACGAAATGGATTTCTACAAGGCCGGAAAAAGCAAATCCGGCAAGACCAATGAAGCGCCGCCGCAATTGGTGGCGGATTTCAATCGTGCAAAGAGTGAGCGGGCCAATCTCGACAAGGAACTTGCCAAGGTCGATACGGATCGCGTGGCGGTCGTCGCCCGCTATGAAGGCGAAAAGTCACGCTGGAAAAAACTTAAAGGTGGCATGACTGTCGGCACGCTGCTCGACGACAAAGGCGAGGTTGCGGCAAAACCTGACTTGCCGTCGCAAATTGTCGGCCAATCCACCATCA
>JANOKK010000392.1:0-1147 GCA_031419255.1 Betaproteobacteria bacterium | reverse complement strand
CTCTACCTTGAAGTGCGGCCATCGAATCTGGCGGCGCGCGCGATGTACGAGCAGTTTGGCTTCCGCAAACTCGGCGTGCGCCGCGATTACTATCCTGCGGCAACGGGTCGCGAAGATGCTTTTTTTCTCGGCCTTAATCTGGATCCCACGGTTTTATGATCGAGACACCTCTACCGTACAACGAAGACGCGTTGCGCGAGCTGGAATTGTGGTCGATGTTCGAGATGCAGCAGGTACCGCTGCCACGTCGGCAACACCTCGAGCCACCGGTGAGCGCGGCGGTGTCGGACCCTGTTCCCGGCGCGACGCGTGTCGTGGAGAAAACCGGCGTGCGCGCGGTGCCGATGCGTTCTCCTTTACCTACGCCGACTAGTACCCCTGTGCCTGATCCCGAACGCGTAGCACGCATTGCCACGCTCGATTGGGACGCGCTAAAAGTCGAAGCGAATAGTTGCACCGCATGCAGATTGTGCAAGCAGCGAAAGCAAGCGGTGCTGGGTGTCGGTGCTATCGACGCGCCGTGGCTGTTCGTCGGCGAAGGCCCGGGCTCCGAGGAGGACGACCAGGGCGAGCCGTTTGTCGGCCCGGCAGGAAAATTGCTCGACGCAATGCTGGTAGCGGCGGGCTTGCAGCGCGGCCGCGAGGTCTATATTGCCAACGTCGTCAAATGCCGGCCGCCGGGCAATCGCAATCCAAGCAGCGACGAAGCGCTCGCCTGTGCACCGCTGCTGGATCGGCAGATTGCGCTGATCAAGCCGAAACTGATCGTCGCCCTCGGCAAGATCGCCCTCAACCGACTCACCGGCTCTGACGCAAGCATGGCCTCGATGCGCGGCAATTTGCATGAATACCGGGGCATTCCAGTCGTGGCGACCTATCATCCCGCCTATCTGTTGCGCAATTTGCCGGACAAGCTGAAAGCGTGGGAGGATTTGATATTCGCAAAACGGACACTGATCGCGGCCAATCGGTGATTCGTCGCGCCGGATCATCAATAGCGTTCGGCGGGCCTTGCAAACGCTAGAATTGCACTCATTTACCACGCGCGATCATTTGATCGGCACTTATTCGGGGGCAAACATGCGCAAATGGGCTTTGTTATTGGGTTTGACAGCGGTCTTGTCGCTGTCCGGCTGTGGCTACAACG
>JANOKK010000391.1:0-7532 GCA_031419255.1 Betaproteobacteria bacterium | reverse complement strand
CCCAATAGTCGCCATGCACGCCACGATTCACGTCATCCGCACTTTCCGGCGGACGCAATGCGTTGTCGAGATGCACAAAATAAAAAGACGCGCCGATCCATGCCGCACCGGCGATCAAATGCAGCCAGCGCAACAACATGTTCAGCCAATCGAAAAAATATGCATCCATGGAATGTTTGGTGGTTTCAGTGGCGCGATTGCCAGCAGATTCTATCGGGAAGCAGAACGTGCAACGCCCGCAAAGTCGCCATCGCATCGAGTTTGTCGTTGCATCGCAAGCCGGACCTGCATTATTTCCATCGTGACAGAAACGGCAATCGCCATTGGTTCCTTCGAGTCGATGTCCACATTGCCAATCGGACAAACCATCTCGGCAAGTCGCGCAACCGGCACGCCACGCGCCGCCAATTTTCGTTCAAATTGCCGACGTTTCGAGAGGGAACCAATCAGACCGAAATAGGTGAAATCGCCGCGCAACAGGATACGTTCACAGATCAACTGGTCTATTGCATGGCTATGCGTCATGACCAGAAAATAGCTTCCTGCCGACGCGCGAGCGACTTCGTCTTCCGGAAAATCACTGACAAGTTTATTCACACCAGGATATGCGGCGTCGGGAAATTCATTGCAACGACTGTCGATCCACTCGACCGTGCATGGCAATTCCGCCAATATTTTTACCAATGCCCGCCCGACGTGACCCGCGCCAAAGATCACTACATTGAAGTCCGGCACACTCTGTCGCTCGAACAAGCAATCGCTACCCGCAGCGCGCATCACGGCGATGGGTCGCGGCGAATGGAGCCGCTGCCTCGCAACGGTGATCGCCTCTGCGTCGGCGGTAACTGCGCCCAGCGTTCCGCACGTCGCATCCTGACTGACGACCAATTTGTCTTTGGACGCGCCACCGCATAGCGGCGTGACAATGATGCAAGGAGTTCGATTGCGTGCAAATTGAAACAACGCCTCAACCCACTTTGCATCTGGCGCAATCGGCTCAAAAAGCAAATTGACCAACCCGCCGCAACACTGGCCAAGGCTTGCACCCAGTGGAAAGCGTGCTGCTTGTACGGGTGCTCGCGTCGCCAGCATGTCGCGCGCAATTTGAATCGCCTTGAATTCAAGATGGCCGCCACCGATCGTGCCGAACACGTCGGATGTTGTCACGACGATTCGCGTACCTGCCTCGCGAGGGACTGATCCCTTGGTGGACGTGATCAGAATCGAGATTGCCGTCTCGCCTCGCGCGCGCAGCTCGCTCAGATAGTCGAGCCATTGCTTCACGTCGGATTACCTGCGCGTCGCACTGCGTTGATGGCCGCGAGAATCGCTTCCGGCGTGGCGGGCGCATTCAACGGAGGATTGACAAGTTGATCAGAGACACTCGCGATTGCATCGCGAATCGCGAAAAAAACCGAAAACGCCAAAAGTAGTGGCGGTTCGCCCACCGCCTTGGAACGAAAAATAGTGTCTTCCACGTTTTGATTCTTGAACAGCGCCACTCGGAAATATTCCGGGCAATCATTGACTGCGGGAATCTTGTAGGTCGATGGCGCATGCGTCATCAGGCGACCTTTTTCATTCCACCAAAGTTCCTCAGTTGTGAGCCAGCCGACGCCTTGAATGAATGCGCCTTCGATCTGGCCAATATCGATCGCCGGATTGATGGAATTGCCGGCATCGTGAAGCAGATCCGCGCGCAACAATTTCGATTCGCCCGTCAACGTATCGACAATGACTTCCGACACGGCCGCGCCGTAGGCGAAATACAGGAACGGCCTGCCTTCCAATTTTGCCCGATCCCAATGCAATTTGGGCGTGGCGTAAAAGCCATCAGACCAAAGCTGCACGCGCGCGTGAAAGGCAAGTAAAACGAGTTCCGGAAAAGGCATGGCTTTACCGTTGACATGTACGATTCCTGCTGCGAATCGAACGTCCTCCGGTGCACCGCCAAACTTGCCGGACGCAAAAATCGCAAGTCGCGATTTGATCGTCGCCGCCGCATTTTGCGCGGCCCGGCCGTTCAAGTCGCTGCCGGTCGATGCCGCCGTTGCAGACGTATTCGCGACCTTGCTGGTGTCGGTTGCGGTGGATCGCACGTTTGCCAATGACACGCCAAGTTCATGTGCCACCACCTGTGCCACTTTGGTGTGCAATCCCTGCCCCATTTCCGTTCCGCCATGATTGACCAGAATGGAGCCATCGGTATAGACGTGAACCAGCGCGCCGGCCTGATTGTAATGCACCATGTTGAATGAAATACCGAATTTCACCGGCGTGAGCGCGATGCCTTTTTTGAGGATGGGGCTGGATGCGTTGAAGTCGCAAATCTGCTTGCGGCGACGCCGATATTCGCTGGAACGCTCTAGTTGATCGACCAACTCGTGAATGACGTTGTCTTCAACCTGCATCCCATAAGGCGTTTCATTGCTGTCGTCGATTCCATAGAAGTTTCGTTTGCGCACATCCAACGGATCAAGACCCAAATTGCGAGCGATGTCGTCCAGAACGTATTCAATGCCAATCGCACCTTGCGGGCCGCCAAAGCCGCGAAATGCGGTGTTGGATTGCGTATTGGTGCGCGCCGCAAAACCGCATATGTCGACATCGCTCAAGTAGTACGCATTATCGACATGGCAAACCGCGCGCGACATCACCGGCCCCGACAAGTCGGCGGAATATCCTGCGCGGGCGATCATTTCCAGTGTTAACGCGTGGATCAAGCCGTTGTCACCGAAACCCACCTCATAGTGATATTGAAAATCGTGACGTTTGCCGGTGATGAGCATGTCATCGTCGCGGTCGAGCCTGAGTTTGACCGGCCGTTGCAAGCGCTGCGCGGCGATCGAGGCAATGCAGGCAAATTGCGCCGATTGCGATTCCTTGCCGCCGAAGCCGCCGCCCATCCGCCGAACTTCCACTACAACCTGATTTGAATGCAGCTTCAACGCATGCGCCACCAAATGCTGCATCTCGCTTGGATGTTGGGTCGAACACCAGACGCGCATTCCCTCAGCCTCTGCCGGGATGGCATAGGACACCTGCCCTTCCAGATAAAAATGCTCCTGCCCGCCGACACTAAAACGCCCCGACAACTTGCGGGGAGCACTTGTCATCGCCTGAAATAAATCGCCCCGCGATCGTCGCATTTCGGGCACGACCAGCGCGCCGCTTTCTTTCGCGTGCAGCGGCGAAAACTCAGCAGGCAAACTTTCGTACTCGATCACCGCCATGAGCGTGGCGCGACGCGCCGCATCACGTGTTGACGCGATCACTGCAAAAATCGGCTGGCCCACAAACGTCACAACGTGAGTCGCGAGAATGGGATCGTCCTGAAGTATCGGGCCACAGGTATTGGCACCGGGAATATCGTCGGCAGTGAGCACGTCGACAACACCGGGATAAGCGAACACGGCCGAGAGATCTATCGAGACGATCTTTGCATGCGCGCTGTCGCTCAATCCCAAGGCCGCGTGCAATGTTCCGCTTATCTCGGCAATGTCGTCGATATATATTGCGGTACCGGAAACATGCAGCGTCGCAGATTCGTGCGGCTCAGCCATCCCGGCGGCGTTTTCGGAATCCATTGCTGCCAAAGAAGTTGCGCCTTCGTTCATACGGGCGCCATCGCAAAAACGTTCACCGCTTTTGGCGGCAAGGGATTCTCGTGCCGCGTTTCAAGATAAAACCGTTGCAAAAGATTCTTCGCTGCATTCATGCGGTACGTCGCCGACGCGCGCATGTCGCCAAGTGGCGCGAAATCCTTTACCAACTCCTCCATCGCATTCTGCAACGTCGCATCATTCCAAACCTGCCCGTAAAGGCTTTGTTCCGTGGACAATGCGCGCTTTGGTGTCGCCGCCATTCCGCCGAATGCAATCCGGCAGTGCTTGATTGCGACGCCATTCAATTCAATCGCAAACGCCGCGCAGACGGCGGAAATATCGGAGTCGAAGCGTTTCGACAATTTGTAGACGCGAAAATACAGACTCGGTGGCGGTTTCGGAATCACGATATTGACCAATACTTCGTCGGCCTGCATCGCCGATTGTCGATATCCAACGTAGAGCTCATCGAGCGGCAATTCTCGTGAACGCGTCGAATTTTGCAGCACAACGCGCGCGCCCAGTGCAATCAGCGCAGGCATTGCGTCGCCGATGGGTGAACCGTTGGCGATGTTGCCCCCGAGCGTTCCGACATTGCGAATCGGCATTGAGGCGAATCGTTCCCACAGCTCGTTCAACTCCGAAAATTCCAATGCCAATGCTGCATATGCGTCAGACAACGTCACTGCCGCGCCAATCGTAATTGCAGTTGGATCCTCGGAAATCGTACGAAGTTCTGCTACGCATCCGGTATAGAGAATATCGCCCAATTCGCGAAACTGTTTGTTCACCCAAATCCCGACATCGGTACCTCCTGCCAGGATTGTTGACGTCGGAAATTCGGCACGCAATGCCGTCAATTGACTTAGTGTGCGAGGCGCAAAGAATTGTTGATCAGAGTTGCCAAACTTTTTCGCGTCGGGAAAAACTGGATTCGCCAATCGATCAAGCTCATCTAATATGGCGGCATGATCGAAAACAACCATCGGCGCATCAAGCATGTGCTTGCCCGCGTCAATAATGGGCCGATATCCCGTGCAGCGACACAGATTGCCGGTGATCGCGCGCCTTACGGCCTTCTCATCGGGCGGATGGGGGTTCTTATTGGCAACACAATTTACATACAGCGCCCATAGCGACATGACGAATCCCGGCGTGCAAAATCCGCATTGCGATGCATGGCAATCGACCATCGCTTTTTGCACTGGATGCATGGCATCGGCGTTACCCCGCAGATATTCGACAGTGAATAGTGCTTTGCCGTCCAGTGTGGGCAAGAATTGTATGCAGGCGTTGACCGCCTTCAATTCGAGCTCATCGCGCACTTTTTCGCCAACCACCACCGTACAGGCGCCGCAATCACCTTCAGCACATCCCTCTTTTGTGCCTGTACAGCGCTCACGCTGGCGCAAGTACTCCAGGACGTTCATCGTCGGCGCGCCATCGTTGACCGTTATCGGACGACCATTCAGTAGAAAACGGATCGGTTGCGGTCGCCGGGGTTCCTCCATCATCAGCTACCCCGGTAAGTGGAATAACTCCACGGCGAAATCAACAACGGCACGTGGTAATTCTGTGCAACATCGCCGATGCCGAAACGCAACACGACTTCCCCGAGAAACGGCGGCTCAGATAGAGGCGTGCCAGACGCAGCAAAGTATTCTGCGGCCTGAAAAACCAATTCATATTCCCCACAGAGAAATTGGTCGCCATCGAGAAGCGGTGCATCGCACCTACCGTCAGCATTGGTTATCGTTTCGCCAATCGGCGTGCGACCTTTGTTACGTAACCGAAACAAGGCTAGCCGCATTCCAGCGGCAGGCTTCCCCAACGACGTATCCAACACATGCGTGGTAAGCCGACCCATTCGCGTTCTCCCTCAATTCAAGTACTTCAATCATGTCCGTGGGTGGATTTATTGTCAACATAATATGATTGATTTTGTACACAATATGCGTCAAGCTGAACAATCCGTCACCTTCTTCGGCAATTTCTGGACAGACCTTGCATGCGAGCGCCTAACACCAAAATGAATGCCGCCGTGTCGCGCGTCAGACCACCTGATGCATCCGCCCCAACAAGCGATGGCGTATACGAGCGAATTTGCGAAGCCATACTCGATCATCGCCTTTCGTCCGGTACCAAATTGAAAGAGGTCGCACTCGCGGAGTTGTTTGGCGTGACTCGCAGCGCAATCCGCCACGCATTTGCGCGGCTCCATGCAATGAAACTCATCGAATTGCGGCCAAACCGGGGCGCGATTGTCGCGAGCCCATCGATCGCCGAAAGCCGCGACCTGTTCGCGGCACGCCGCACGATCGAGAGCTCCATAGTCGATAACCTTGCGCGCTACATTTCAAAGCAACAGGTGAAGGAACTAAGGGCGATGGCGCAGCGCGAAGACCATGCCTATCGTCGAGGCGAAATGCGGGTCGGCCTGAAACTTTCATTGGATTTTCACCGAGTACTGGCAACGATGGCCGGCAACACGGTTCTTGCTGACGTGCTGGACCAATTGGTATCACGTACACCCTTGGTGGTGGCCGCATACCGGGACACGAACCGCACCAATAGTTGTGCCAATCTCGAGCATGCCGACTTGATAGATGCCCTTGCCTCACACGATGCCGACGCTGCAGTACGGGTGATGAAATGTCATTTATGCAATTTGGAAAGCCAACTGAATTTCGCTGATGATGCTCCCGCCAGTGAACTCGCGAACATTTTCGGGATGGACGCGCGGCTCAGCACACTTCCCAAACGCGGTTAGCGCGATTCGCAGGTACCACCAATGACCATTCAACATCCACCCTACCCACGAAACATGATTGGCTACGGGGCAAATCCACCGCACGCGAATTGGCCCGGGCAAGCGCGCATCGCGGTGCAATTTGTACTGAATTATGAGGAAGGTGCAGAGAGTTCGGTATTGCACGGCGATAAAACATCCGAACAATTTCTGTCGGAAATCATCGGTGCGGCCGCGTACGAGAGCCGACACATGAGCATGGAATCGATCTATGAATACGGATCGCGCGCGGGCGTGTGGCGGATCTTGCGCGAATTTGAGCGCAGGCAATTGCCGCTAACGGTGTTTGGTGTGGCGATGGCCCTAGAGCGGCACCCGGAACTGGTTGCGGCACTCGGCGAACTCGGTCACGAAATCGCCTGCCATGGCTGGCGCTGGATTCACTATCAGAATGTTGATGAGACGCAAGAACGCGAACATATGCGCAAAGCGGTTGAAATCTTCAAGCGCATTACCGGCCAAGTACCAGCGGGCTGGTATACCGGACGCGACAGTCCCAATACCCGGCGCCTGGTGGTCGAGCATGGTGGCTTCACCTATGACTCGGATTATTACGGAGATGATTTGCCGTTTTGGACTAATGTGACCAAGTCAGATGGGAAAACTGTTCCGCATTTAGTGGTGCCCTATGCCTTCGATACCAACGACATGCGATTCGCGACCGCGCAAGGGTTCAATACCGGCGAAGATTTTTTTCAATATCTTCGCGACGCATTTGACGTGCTCTATGCCGAAGGCAGCGAGACACCGAAAATGCTTTCCATCGGGATGCATTGCCGCCTATTGGGTCGGCCAGGACGGTTTCTGGCGTTGCAACGATTCCTGGATCACATTGCAAAACATGACAGGGTGTGGGTTGCCCGGCGAGTCGATATTGCGCATCATTGGGCCGTCAACCATCCCCGTGCAATAACAGCATAAGCCGGGAAATGCACTCGCGGAATTGGTGTAGCTAACCCCTGAAGGCGAGAGGCTTTCGCCGCATCCTTCAATCCGATGCTAGTCAAACTCACTAGTGTCCGGCTTATTTGATGCCAAAAAGCTGGAAAGCCAATAACGACGCGGGTTTTGAAGGATTCATGGGTGTCCACGATTTGAATTTTGGCGGAAACATTTGC
>JANOKK010000390.1:0-3544 GCA_031419255.1 Betaproteobacteria bacterium | reverse complement strand
AGATCCTTCGCTTCGCTCAGGATGACATTGCACTTTTGAAATGGAAATGGAATTACGTCATCTCCCCGAAAATGATGGGCAATTTGCTGGATCTCGTGGCCGACAAGCTCGCCGAAAAACGCGCGCTGGAACGCATGCCCGCGTTGAAGAAGGCCAAAACGATTTCACTCGCTGATCTTTGATACCGTATCGGCTCGCCATCGATCCAGCGACACAAAAAAAGAGTGCGCGCGACTCGGTAAAAGCGTCAAGACGCAGTTCAAGACCAAAATTTCCGAGCGTCTTGGAAATCCGCGCGTGGCAAGCGCCGCGCTATCCGGCTCCCCCGATCGCTACAAAATAAAAATCACTACGCCACAATTCAGATTGGCATATCACGTTGACGATGCTCACGAGTGCCTGACGATTCTGGCGGTGACGTCGCGCGATGATTTATACGATGTGCTCGCGAATCGCTTGACGAAGTAGGCGATCTGGGTCAGGTTCGAATTTCATGCGGACCAAACCGCATCTGCTCAGGCCAGCATCCGCATCAACACCGGATGCCAAATCGCCGCATCAATCTGCCCCAGTTTGCCGACCAGCCGAACCTTGTCGACGCATCGCAATTGGTCAAGAAGTATGCGTGCACGTTTGCCCTTGAACCGCACTTCTGGTCGGCAGCCCAACGCCTGACCGGCGCTCGTCAGCGGCGCCACGATCACGCGTGGGAGCTTCAGGTTCATGTCATCGGGCGAGACAACAAGCGCCGGACGTGTCTTTTTAATTTCACTGCCGACCGTGGGATCGAGATTGACCCAGTAGACGTCGCCGCGCTTTACCATTCCCATTCCGTGACAGAACTCAGATTGCGGGATTCGGGCCATATGGCTTTGTCATTGGCCGGGTCGTAATTGTCGAACCAACCTTCACGTGCCGGCTTCACCGGTGCGACAATAAGCCTGCCCTCCTCGATCGTGAGTTCGACCTCATCCGAAATCTCGCAAGCGGCGAGTAGCGGCGCGGGAATCAAAACGCCGCGGGAATTACCGATTTTGCGCAAGTTGGTTTTCATTGCAGGGATACTTATGTAATAACAATGTATGCACTATACGGCGATGGGAGCAGCAACGTCAAGAGCGGTTCTTCGGCAAAGGCCGAACGCAAATTGCTTGTAACTCCATTCGCACTGGCCCGCCAATCGGTTACTCGTCACCGACGATGTGAGGCGCTTCGGCGCAGGATTTGGCAAATCGTTTGAACAAGCTTTGCACTTGCAACTTGAGACTGCAGAGTTGATATTAAAACTCCATAATTGGTGCGGCGTTCGGAGCATAAATGCCTGCAAAACCGCGCCAATGCTTGAGTTTTTGCATTTTCTGCGCCACCCCCGCCCTCCATTGCCATATCAGCGCTAAATCCCCAATCGCTCCCCAGGCCTTCCTCTGCTAAAATTGCGCGTTTGTTCAATCGGCTTTTCAAAAAATAGCAGCACCGGTTCAATCTCTCAGGGAGTGGGTAAATGGCGACTGTTTCAGCAGGACTTCTCTTCGCCTTGGCGTGCGCGTTGTTGGCGCTCGCCTATGGCGCGATTCAAACCAAATGGATACTTGCGCAACCCGATGGCAATGACCGCATGCGCGAAATCGCGGCGGCCATTCAAGCCGGCGCGAAGGCGTATCTTAATCGTCAATACACGACCATCGGTATCGTCGGCGCGGTGTTGTTCATCGCGATCTGGCTGATCCCCGGTTTGGGTGGCGACACCGCGATGGGCTTCGCGATTGGCGCAATCGCCTCCGGTGCGGCGGGCTATATCGGCATGAATGTGTCGGTGCGCGCCAACGTGCGTACGGCCGAGGCGGCGCGCAACGGTATCAACCCGGCGCTGAATGTCGCCTTCAAAGGTGGTGCCATCACCGGCTTGCTGGTGGTCGGTCTGGGGCTGTTGAGTGTGGTGGTGTTCTACCACTACCTGCAAGGCACCGCGGCACCGAACGCCAAAATGAGCGACATCATCAAGCCGCTGATCGGCCTCGCGTTTGGCTCGTCGCTGATTTCGATCTTCGCGCGTCTGGGCGGTGGAATTTTCACCAAGGGTGCCGACGTTGGTGCGGACTTGGTCGGCAAAGTCGAAGCCGGTATTCCCGAAGATGATCCGCGCAATCCGGCCGTGATTGCGGATAACGTCGGTGACAACGTCGGCGATTGCGCCGGCATGGCGGCTGATTTGTTTGAAACTTACGCCGTGACCATCATCGCAACCATGGTGTTGGGCGCGTTGCTACTGCCGGGAACCGCGACGGTGGCCAACGTGGTCGTATATCCGCTGGTGTTGGGTGCGTTTGCGATTATCGCCTCCATCGTCGGTTGCGCGTTTGTCAAAGCGCGCGAGGGCGGCAAGATCATGAATGCGCTGTATCGAGGTCTTGCGATCTCCGGAATATTGGCGGTAGTGGCGTTCTATCCGCTCACCGCCTGGATGATGGGCGACATTCATTTGCAAGATCCAAAACTCACCGTCATGAATCTGTGGCTATGTTGTGTGGTCGGTCTGGTGCTGACCGCCTTGATGGTCTACATCACCGAGTACTACACCGGCACCGAATTCAAGCCGGTGCAACACGTCGCGGAAGCGTCCACCAAAGGCCACGCGACCAACATGATCGCTGGCCTCGGTGTATCGATGCGTTCCACCGCATGGCCGGTATTGTCGGTCTGCTTGGCCATTTACGCGGCGTACGCGCTGGCGGGGCTTTACGGCATCGCAATCGCTGCGACATCGATGCTGTCGATGGCCGGTATCGTGGTCGCACTGGATGCCTACGGCCCGATCACCGACAACGCCGGCGGCATTGCCGAGATGTCCAATCTGCCGAAGTCGGTACGCGATGTGACTGACCCGCTAGATGCGGTCGGCAACACCACCAAGGCCGTCACCAAAGGCTATGCGATCGGCTCGGCCGGTTTGGCCGCGCTGGTGCTGTTCGCCGATTACACGCATAAGCTGGCTGAATACGGGCGTCACCTGACGTTTGATCTTTCCAACCCGGCGGTGATCATCGGCTTGTTTATCGGCGGATTGATTCCCTACCTGTTCGCCGCGATGGCGATGGAAGCGGTCGGTCGTTGCGCAGGGCATGTGGTGGAAGAAGTGCGCCGCCAGTTCCGCGAAATCAAAGGCATCATGGAAGGCACCGCCAAGCCGGACTATTCGCGCGCGGTCGATATGCTGACCCGTGGCGCGATCAAGGAAATGATCATTCCTTCATTGCTGCCGGTGTTGGCACCGATTGCGGTGGTCGTGGTCGTGGGCATGCTGATGGGTCGTGACGCGGGCATTCAGGCGCTCGGCGGCATGCTGATGGGCACCATCGTCACGGGTCTCTTCGTGGCGATCTCGATGTGTACCGGTGGCGGCGCGTGGGACAACGCCAAGAAATACATTGAAGACGGCCACTACGGCGGCAAAGGTTCGGACGCACATAAAGCGGCCGTGACCGGCGATACCGTCGGTGACCCGTACAAAGACACGGCCGGCCCTGCGATCAATCCGCTGATCAAG
>JANOKK010000389.1:0-15378 GCA_031419255.1 Betaproteobacteria bacterium | reverse complement strand
AATTAATGTCCGTTCGCCCAGAGGTATCAAAGGGCGGGATGCATTGATACCCTTCGATACCTCAGCGAACGATAAAAATTAAGGGCGAGGCATGCGTTCGAGTGGTGCGGATCTTGATTCACCGCGAACCACACTGCGTCTTAAAACTTGGCACGAATTTTTCCGATCCAAAAAATCAGCGGCTTAAGGAAACATTCTCGAAATCACAAATTTCGATTGCTTAATTTGTGAGCGCCTATAAAATAGGCGGCTTTCCCCGCAACATCCTTTCATTCCAGCCAGCGGAACCACACGTGCATATCGGCGGCATCGCGCTTCGCAACCAACTGATTTGCGCGCCCATGGCGGGCGTGACGGATCGACCGTTCCGGCAACTGTGCAAACGCATGGGTGCGGGGATGGCGGTGAGCGAAATGGTCGCGTCCGATTCACGCCTGTGGGCAACGGAAAAATCGCTGCGCCGCAGCGATCACACGGGCGAGGTCGAGCCGATCGTGGTGCAGATTGCGGGTGCCGCGCCGGAAATGATGGCGGATGCAGCGCGTTACAACGTCGATCGTGGCGCGCACATCATCGATATCAACATGGGCTGCCCGGCGAAAAAGGTCTGCAAGGTTGACGCAGGCTCTGCGCTGATGAAAGATGAATCGCTGGTCGCGCGGATTCTGGACGCGGTGGTCGGTGCGGTCGACGTGCCGGTGACGCTGAAGATTCGCACCGGCTGGGATCGCGAACACAAAAACGCGCTGGCGATTGCGCGGATCGCCGAGCAAAGCGGCATCCAATCGCTGGTGGTGCATGGACGTACGCGCAGCGATCATTACGAGGGTGCTGCCGAATACGACACTATCCGCGCGGTGAAACAAAGTGTGTCGATTCCTGTCATTGCGAATGGCGATATCGATTCACCGGAAAAGGCGAAAGCGGTACTCGCCTACACCGGCTGCGATGCGCTGATGATCGGTCGCGCTGCGCAAGGCCGGCCTTGGATATTTCGTGAGATCGAATATTTTCTGCAAACCGGGCGGCACTTGGCCGCGCCGACTTTTACCGAAATTCACGCCATCGCCTCGCGCCACCTGCGTGAGCTGCATGAGTTCTACGGCGAATATCAGGGGCTGCGCATCGCGAGAAAACACATCGGCTGGTATTTAGCCGGTTTGCCCGGCGGCGCGGAGATCCGCGCCGTGATGAATACGATCGTGGATACGCATGCGCAAGTTACCGCGCTGGATGTTTTTTTCGCGCGCCTGATCGACGAAGAATCGGCAACCATGAGAAGAGCCGCATAGAACATCGCAACATACAATAATAGTTAAGATACAGGGACGAAAAATAATATGAATGTGCAACGCGATTCCCGCGACAGCGAGCTTTCCGCCTGTGTGCGGAAAATGATGCGCCAGTATTTCAAAGATCTCGATGGTGAAGACGTGACCAACATTTACGACATGGTCGTCGCCAACATTGAACGCCCGCTGCTTGAAGTGGTGTTGCATCATGCCGAAGGCAATCAGACGCGTGCGGCCGAATTACTCGGACTCAATCGCAATACCTTGCGCAAGAAATTGACGCAGCATGGGATTGATTGATGCGCGAATGACTCTGGGAAGGTCTGATCAAATGTCATTTGAATGTGGTTCGACAAGCTCACCACGAGCGGATTCAATAGAATACCGTTCGTCCTGAGCCTGTCGAAGGACTTGATCAGAAGTTCCGTCGCTGCTACCCGCCATCGTTCTAAATCGTAAAGCCCATGACCACCCACACCATTCCCATCACACGCGCCCTCATCAGCGTCTCCGACAAAACCGGCGTCTTGGCGCTGGCGAAATTCCTCGCGGATCGCGGCGTTGAAATCCTTTCCACCGGGGGCACTGCCAAATTGCTTGGAGAAAATGGCGTCAAGGTGCGCGAAGTCGGCGACTACACCGGCTTTCCGGAAATGATGGATGGCCGCGTCAAGACTTTGCATCCACGGGTTCACGGCGGCATCCTCGCGCGCCGCGATTTGGCGCATCACACCGAGGCAATGAAGCAACACGACATCCCTGCGATCGACATGGTGGTGGTGAATCTCTATCCCTTTGCGGCCACCATCGCCAAGTCCGACGTCACGCTGGAAGACGCGGTGGAAAACATCGACATCGGCGGCCCGGCCATGGTGCGCGCGTCGGCGAAAAACTATCCCTTCGTTGCCATCGTCACCGATACGCATGACTACCACGCCTTGATGGAGGAAATGAAAGTCCATCATGGCGCGCTCAGTCATGCCACCCGCTTTGCGCTGGCCAAAAAAGCTTTCGCGCATACCGCCGAATATGACGGCATGATCAGCACCTATTTATCCTCGCTCGATGCCGGCAACAATCGCCGCTTGTTTCCGGATCAATTGCACCTCACGTTCAGCAAAGCGCAGGACATGCGCTACGGCGAGAACCCGCATCAGGACGCGGCCTTCTACGTCGAGCATCATCCGGCGGCGGGCACACTTGCGCACTTTCATCAATTGCAGGGGAAGGAGCTTTCCTACAACAACATCGCCGACGCCGATGCCGCGTGGCAGTGCGTTCGCGCCTTCGACGTGCCCGCCTGCGTGATCGTCAAGCACGCCAACCCCTGCGGCGTGGCGATTGCGGCGGATACGCGCACCGCGTATTTGCGTGCGCTGGAAACTGATCCCACTTCCGCCTTCGGCGGCATTATCGCGTTCAATCGCGAGCTCGATGGCGCAACGGCGGAAGCGGTCTCGAAACAGTTTGTCGAAGTTGTGTTGGCACCGCTATTCAGTGTCGAAGCACGCAGGGTGTTTTCGGCCAAACAATATGTGCGGCTGCTGGAAATTCCGCTCGCACCATCGCGAAAAGATGTCGACATGAAGCGCGTCGGCGGCGGCATGCTGGTGCAGAGTTCGGATGATTTCGATGTCGCCGAATTGAAGGTCGTCAGTAAACGCAAACCGACGCCTGAGGAAATGAACGACTTGCTGTTCGCGTTCCGTGTCGCAAAATTCGTGAAGTCGAATGCCATCGTGTTCTGCCGCTACGGCATGACACTAGGCGTCGGCGCCGGCCAGATGAGCCGGGTGGATTCCACCAAAATCGCCGCGATCAAGGCCAAACATGCCGGGCTCGCGTTGAAAGGGTCAGTCGCCGCGAGCGACGCGTTTTTCCCGTTCCGTGATGGGCTCGATGTGATCGCCGAAGTCGGTGCAACGGCCGTGATTCAGCCGGGCGGCTCGATGCGCGATGATGATGTGATCAAGGCGGCGGATGAACATGGGATCGCGATGGTGATGACCGGGATGCGGCATTTCCGGCATTGATGAATCTTTGGGACATAATTTATGCTGATAAATAGCCAAGGCAAGATAACCATTCCCAAAGCGTTTCGCGAGAAGTACGGCCTGCTTCCTGGTACAGAAGTTCATATCAAATTGTCGCGGGGACGGGTCACAATTGCCCCGATTCTTAGTGCTCGATCGGGCAAAGTCGCTAAGAAGCTGCCGATTAGCGCCTAGATGAAACTTCTCGTCATCGGCTCCGGCGGCCGCGAACATGCCCTTGCGTGGCGGCTCGCGCAAAACCCCAACGTACAGCGGGTGTACGTCGCCCCCGGCAATGCCGGTACGGTGCATGAGGATGGTCTCGTCAACGTCGATCTCACGACCGTTCCTGAATGGCTCAAGTTTGCGCAGGACGAGAAAATTCATTTGACCGTCGTCGGCCCCGAGGCGCCGTTAGCGGCGGGTGTGGTCGATGCGTTTCAGGTGGCAGGTTTGAAAATCTTCGGGCCGACAAAACGCGCCGCGCAATTGGAATCCTCGAAGGATTTCGCCAAGCAGTTCATGGTGCGCCACAAAATTCCCACCGCGAAATACGCGACATTCACCGATGCGGCTGAAGCGCGCATCTACGTTGAAAATGAAGGTGCGCCGATCGTGATCAAGGCCGATGGCCTGGCCGCTGGCAAAGGCGTGGTGGTCGCGATGTCGATACCCGAAGCGTTGCAAACCATCGACATGATGCTCGGTGGCAACACCCTGGTTGAAGCCGGCGCGAGGGTCGTGATCGAAGAATTCATGCAAGGCGAAGAGGCGAGTTTCATTTGCTTGTGCGATGGTTTGCACGCGTTGCCCTTCGCGTCATCGCAGGATCATAAACGCATCTTCGATGGCGACCAGGGGCCGAACACTGGCGGCATGGGCGCGTACTCGCCGGCACTGGTGGTCACGCCCGAAGTACATGCGCGCGTGATGCGCGAGATCATCATGCCGACCTTGCGCGGCATGACGGCGGAAGGCGCGCCGTTCAGCGGATTTTTGTATGCGGGATTGATGATCGATAGTGAGGGAAAATCGCGCGTGGTCGAATTCAACGCCCGCATGGGCGACCCGGAAACGCAGCCGATCTTGATGCGCTTGAAATCGGATTTCCTCACTTTGGTGGAGTACGCGATCGACGGCAATCTCGACAAGATCGACGCAGAGTGGGATCGCCGCGCAGCGTTGGGCGTGGTGATGGCGGCGGCCAATTATCCGGACACGCCAACCAAGGGCGATGAGATCACGGGTCTGCCCAAAGCCACTGACGACGCACGCGTGTTTCATGCCGGCACCACGGAGCGCGATGGTAAGGTTGTCACCAGCGGCGGGCGCGTGTTGTGCGTCACCGCGTTAGGCGATACGATAATAATTGCCCAGCAGCGCGCGTATCAATTGTTGGCACCGATACGCTTCAAGGGCATGCAGTATCGAAAGGATATTGGCTATCGGGCGATTGGGCGGAAGGTGAATGCGTAATTCACGTCATGCGCGACATTGTGTCGGAGAAACCTGGTATTTTCCTGCGCAAAACGCATCGAAATTGACCTGTCATCCTGAGCAACGCGAAGGATCTCGTCGCGACGAGATCCTTCGCATTGCTCAGGATGACAATGATTTTGCGAGCAGAAAACTACAAGGGTTCGCGTCTATGGCGAATCATCGCGAGAGTTGCTGGATACATTTGGCAATAACGTAGATCGCCATTCCACGCGGGTTTACAAGGCAAAACGGCTGAAACACCTCGCCAGTGCTTGAGTCTGTCGAATTGTTTGCTTGATCGATGCCAGTGACAAAATAGCGCAATGAACATCATCGATGTAAAAACCTACCTGCTGGAATTACAAAATCGCATCGTCGCGAAACTCGAGTCGCTAGACGGTAAATCATTCCTGCGTGACGAATGGCAGCGCCCAGAGGGTGGCGGTGGTATTTCGCGCATGCTTGAAGGCGGCAATCTACTCGAACGTGGCGGCGTGTTGTTTTCGCATGTGATGGGTGAAAACCTGCCGCCGAGCGCCGCCGCGAATCGCCCCGACATCGCCGGCCGCGAAGGGGAAGCGGTGGGCGTCTCGCTGGTGCTGCATCCACACAATCCCTATGTTCCAACCGTCCATATGAACGTGCGCTTTTTCATCGCGCGCTCAAAGGTGTCGGTTGAGCCAGATGCATTCTGGTTCGGCGGCGGCATGGATTTGACGCCGTATTACGGTTTCGAGGAAGACTGCGTGCACTTTCACCGCGTCAACAAAGCCGCACTTGATCCATTCGGTGCCGAGCACTATCCGCATTTCAAAAAATGGTGCGACGAATATTTTTACTTGAAGCATCGCAAAGAACCGCGCGGGATCGGCGGCATATTTTTCGATGATTTTCACGCACCCGGATTTGAAAAATCCTTCGCGATGCAGCGTGCTGTGGGTGACGCGTTTCTCGATGCGTATGTGCCGATAGTCGAGCGCCGCCGCGAGTTGCCCTATGGCGAGCACGAACGCGTATGGCAGGCGTATCGGCGGGGGCGCTATGTCGAATTCAATCTGGTCTGGGATCGCGGCACGCACTTCGGTTTGCAATCGGGTGGGCGCACCGAATCGATCCTCGCTTCAATGCCGCCGCAGGCGACGTGGCGTTACAACTGGCAGCCTGAGGAGGGCACACGCGAGGCAGAGCTACTGGAGAAATATCTGATCGGGCGCGACTGGGTCTAGCGGTTTGCGTCGATCCGTATACGGGCACGTCATAACCGACCGGTTTCGAGAAACTCGACGGACGGGTATCGACCCACAGGCGACATTGGAGCTGCTCCTGACCGGTCATTCAAAAGGGGCTAAGCGGCTGTTCAGATGAACGTCAATGGTCGGGAAGTGGGTGTTCGATATCGACATTGAACAATGCCCGCATTGTGGTGGGCAACTCAAACTCATCGCGGCCATCGAAGAACCAGCCGCCATCGCCCGCATCCTCACCCATCTGGGACTGGCTGCGCAGCCGCCACCGCGCGCGCCGGCGGTGCGGATGGATCTGTTTCAGGCGGCGTTAGGGGTATAACCGGACTGGATTTTGAGAGGGACGGGGGAGGTGCTCGGTCTGCGCTCGGGCAATCGCTCAGATGGCGCGGAAATCAGGCGCACTGAGTGCGGAAATTGCCTCCGAGGATGGGAAAACGGTGCGGCTTCACTGCGGATTCACCGTGCTGCCGATTGGTTGACCGCTCCCCAGTCGGCGGATACAGTGACGAATCGTGAAAAAGGGCGTTTGAAATTCCTATACCCGGAATCCAGTCCTTCGTACAATCAAACACATGGACGGACTGGGTCCCAGCCCTCTGCTTACTGCCTGCCGGGGCAGGCTCCGCTGTGACGACGAGGTTAATAGAGGTTCCCACATTCCAGGAAAGTATGGCGGGAGATGCCCGTTGATTCCGTTCGATAAGTTGAGGTTATCGAAGTGGACACCATGAAACGGAAACCATGAAACGAGAGATAGCGACGACGGCGTGGTCAGGCGGGATACGGGTCTTGCCGCTGTTGGCGCTCGCGATTTTGATTCTGCCCGTGCCCGATGCCGAGGCGTTATCCGGCACCGGTCTCACCAGCCGCACCAACAAGAGCGGCGGCGCCGGCTGTGCCGGCGGCGGATGCCACGGCGATCAACTACAGGAGACCAGCGGCATGTCGGTGGTCATCGGTGGCCCGGCCATCCTGGCGCCGGGCGCCACCGGCGGCTATACGGTCACCTCGACCAAGGCGTCTCTGGGGACGGGCAGCAAGATGGGGGTGAATATCGCCTCGACCGAAGGCGGCGCCACGCTGGCCGAAAGTGCCGCGAACCTGGTCGTTTCCGGCGGCGAAATCGTCCATAGCCAATCGGCCGGCGTGCTCAATACCACCGACAACGGGGTCGCCAGTTATTCGTTCAACTACACCATGCCGGCAGCGGCGAGCCTGGGTTCCACGCACACGCTCTACGCCGTTTCGCGCCTCGGATTTGCGGGCGGCTGGAAGCATGCCAGCGATTACCCCGTCACCGCCGCCACCGCGCCCGGGGCGCCCATCATCGGCGGCGCAACACCGGGTATCAATCAGGCGATGATAGCCTTCAGCGCCCCCGCCAGCAACGGCGGGCTCACGATTTCCAGCTATACCGCGACTTGCAGTGCCGGCGGGCAAACCACCCGCAGCAATATCGGCGGCACCTCGCCGATCACGGTAGCCGCGCTCACCGCCAATGTCACTTACTCGTGCGCCGTGACCGCCACCAACGCCGCCGGCACCAGCGGCAGTTCCGGTGCCGTCGGCGTCACGCCGCTGGCGCCGGGCGTCGCGCCGCAGATTACCAGTGCCGCCGGTACCTCATTCAATGTGCTCGCCATGGGATCCTTTAATGTCACTGCCACCGGCACACCAGCGCCGGCGTTTTCACTCAGTGGAACGCTGCCGAGCGGCGTCACTTTCAGCGGCGCGGGTGTGCTGTCGGGAACGCCGGCATCCGGTACAGCCAACTCGTACCCGCTGACGATCACGGCGGCCAACGGCACGCTGCCCAATGCCACCCAGAATTTCACGCTGACGGTGGCGAGGCTCAATCAGAACATCACCTTCGGCGGCCCCGGAGGGCAAAATTTCAGCGCAACGCCGGTGCCGCTGTCGGCCACCGCCGATTCCGGCCTGACGGTGAGTTTCACCAGTGCCACACCGTCCGTTTGCAGCGTCGCGGGCACCGCGGCCACGTTGATTGCGGCCGGCACCTGCAGCGTCACCGCGTCGCAGAGTGGTGATGCCAATTATTTTCCCGCCTCGACCATTACTCGCGGTTTCAGCGTGACGGCGGTCGCACCGGGCGCGCCGGTGATCGGTATCGCCACGCCCGGCAACTTGCAGGCGATCATCGCGTTCACGCCCCCAACGTTCAGCGGCGGGGCGGCCATCAGCGGCTATACCGTCACCTGCAACCCCGGCATGATTCCAGCCAGCGGCGCCACTTCCCCCATCACCGTCACCGGTCTGAGCAATGGCGTGTCCTACACCTGTTCGGTGCGCGCGGCAAACTCCGCCGGCGCCGGCGCGGAATCGGCAACGGTGCCGGTCACGCCGACCAGTGCTTCCGTGGCGCCGGTGTTCACCAGCGCCAATTCGATGACCATCCCGCTCGGCGTCACCGATGCGATGTTCATCACTGCCTTTGGTACACCCTACCCGACGCTATCCCTCGCGGATACGCTTCCGGCCGGCATGTCGTTTACGATTTCTCCCGGGACGGTCAACCCGGTCACGGGGATCCTGGGCGGTACACCGGCGCCGGGCAGTGCGGGCACCTATCCGCTCACCTTCAAGGCGGTCAATGGCACGCTGCCCAATGCCAGCCAGTCCTTCACCTTGACGGTGCTGAAGCGAAGCCAGACCATCAATGCGGTGGCGCCACCCAGCCCGCAGACTTTCACCGCCAGCCCGGTGCCGTTATCGGCCGGTGCAAGTTCCGGCCTGCCGGTGACGTTTACCTCGGACACGCCGTGGATTTGTACGGTGTCGGGATCGGGCGCGATCATGGTGTCGAGCGGAACGTGCATGGTCAGCGTCAGCCAGGCCGGCAATAACGATTTCCACCCGGCCGCCAATGCCAGCATTGCGTTCAGTTTCCAGCCGGCATCGCAAACTCTCAGCTTCCCCGCACAGATTCCTGCCACCCGCGCCTTCGTACCCGGCGGCACATTCACGCTTAACCCGCTCGCCACGTCATCGTCCGGCATGCCAGTCGGGTACTCGACGTTCGGCAATTTCCCGTGCAGCGTGAACAGCACCCCGAGCGGCGCCACGAACGGCGCCACGGTCACCATGGTCGCACCCGGCGCCTGCCAGATCCAGGCCGACCAATTTGGTGACAGCCGGTTTTTCGCGGCGCCCCAGGTCTCGCAGACCATCCTCCTGCAAGCTGGGCCGCCTGGGCCGCCGCTCATCTCCGGCTTCACGACGGGCGACGGCCTGGTCACGATCAACCTGGCGACCCCCACCAACGACGGCGGCAATGCCATCAACACGCATACCGCCACCTGTACGCCGGGGCCGTTTGTCCAGGCGCAGGGTTACTTCAGTGGCACACCCAGCCCGATTTCAATATTCGGACTGACCAATGGCACGGCGTACACCTGCACCGCGACCGCCACCAATTTTTTCGGCGACAGTCCGCCATCGGCGCCGATCACGGTCACGCCCGGCGTGACGGTGCTGGGCCAGAACCTGTACCAGAACAACTGTAGCTCCTGTCATTTTGGATTGGGCGGCGCCATGCTTAACGCGGCCGGCAGCACCGGCAACGTCGTCGCCTACGCCCGTACCAATGTGTTCCAGATGTCGAACGATTTCAACCTCTTTCAACTCACCGCCGCCGATCTTGCCGCGATTGCGGCCTACATCCAGGCACAGTTGCCACCGATCGCGCCCAGTACCACCACGGACACGCCGGTGTCGATCGACGTCGGCAGCCACATCACGCTGAATACCGTGTCGTTCAATGCGATCGAGGTGGTCGGCGGTCCCGCCAGCGGCACGCTCACGCCAACATTTGGCACCGGCTTCACCTACACCCCCAATGCGGGCTTCGCCGGCATCGACAGTTTCAGCTATCGCGGCGTGCGCAACGACTTCCAGCCACCGCTCACCGGCGAGGCGCGCACCGTGAACATCAATGTGATCGGGCCAAGCTATTCACTGGCCGTCAGCAATTTTTCCGGCAGCGGCAGCGGCAGAGTCAGCGGGCCGGGAATCGATTGCGGTTTCGACTGCAACGAAACCTATAGCGGCGGCACCCTGGTGACGTTGAGCGCGCAGCCCGATTTTGGCTACATCTTTACAGGCTGGTCGGGCGATTGCATGGGTTCCGGCACCTGCAGCGTGACCATGGACGCCAACAAGAATGTCAACGCGCTGTTTGCGATCGGATACGCGGTCACGCCAAGCGCCGGCGCCAACGGCTCGATATCGCCCGCCACGCCGGTGGGCCTCTTGCCCGGCCAGGCGGCGAGTTTCAGCATCAGTGCCGATGCCGGATACACCGCCTCGGTGGGGGGAACGTGCGGTGGCGCCATGAGCGGCAATGTGTACACCACCTATCCGGTGTACGGGAACTGCACGGTGAATGCGATCTTCCTGCGCGATCCGGTGGTATTCAATGTCGTGCTTGAGGGCGCACAGGCGCTCCCGCTCAACTTGCTGCCGGCGTCCGGCACGGCGACCGTCAACGTCAATCGCGACGCAAAGACCATCAGCTACAGCATGAATTTCAGCGGACTGAGCGGCGCGTTTACCGATATCTATTTCCAGGGTCCGGCGAATCGTGGCGCGGTCGGGCCGGCCAAGTACAACGCCAGCGCCAACCAGAATTTCGGCAGTTTCAGCTACAACCCAGCCGACGAAGCCGAACTCCTCGCCGGCCGCTGGTACATCAATATTTATACCGGTGCGTACGTGCAAGGCGAGATTCGCGGGCAACTCGACGGCCAGGGTGCGGTGCCGCGGCATCTGATTACGGTCAACAAAGCCGGCGCGGCGGCGGGCACGGTCACCAGCAGCGTGGGCGGCATCAACTGCGGGCTCAATTGCACCTTCAATGCACCGCAAAACCTGTTCATCGCGCTTGCCGCCGCGCCGAATGCCGGCGCCGTGTTCGCCGGCTGGAGCGGCGGCGGATGCAGCGGGACCGGGGCATGTAACGTGATCGCCATGGTGCCGGTGACCGTCACGGCGACCTTCTCGGCGGCGCCCACCAGCTTCACGGTCACGCCGAGCGCGGGCCCCAATGGCGTCATCATGCCCAGCACGCCGCAAACCGTCGCACCCGGCGGCAGCACCAGCTTCATCATCACGCCGAACGCGGGCTACGGCACCAGCGTCGGCGGATCCTGCCCGGGCAGCCAGTCCGGCAATACCTTCACCGCCGGCCCGGTGACCGCCCATTGCACGGTCGACGCCACCTTTGCGCTGCTGCCTCTGAGTTTGCAATCGGTGGTTTCGGTAAAGACCCATACCGCCATCGGTGAGCGCGAACTGAGCATCGCCACCGGCGTGCCGGTCACCGGCGCCGTCACGATCGAGCCACGCGCCATCGGCACCGGTCATCGCATTGTTTTCCGGTTCGGTAGCCCCGTGTTCGGCGTGAACCTGGTTGAAGCGCGCAATGCCGGCGGTAACCTGATTGGGTCGGCGACGCCCTCGTTCCCCGGCAACAATGAACTCGTTGTCACACTGACCGGCGTGCCGGACAACCAGCGGGTCGCGGTGACGGCGGCGGGCGTGAACGGTGGCGCGCTGACGGTGCCGGTGGCGATTGGATTTTTGGTCGGTGACGTGACAAACAATCATGCCGTGAATGCGGCCGACATCAGCGCGGTGAAGGCGCGCATCGGCAAGACGGTGAGCATCGGCAACAACCACCTGTTCGATCTCGATGCCAACAACGTGATCAACAATGCGGACGTGTCGGCGGCGAAGGCGAGGGCGGGGAAGAGGGTGCCGTAGGCCGCCTGAATGCCGAACAAACTCAAGCACTGGTGAGCTTCACAGGCGAAAAGAGGCTGGAGAGGCGCGCCAGTGCTTGAGTCAATGTGTGAAGTCGCATGCGAAGGCACTTGGCCGATATACTTGTCCATCGTCAACACGCCCTGCAAGGATGCCGCATGCGAACGCGAGTGATCAGGGTTTGCGCACTGATGGTTTGTTTTTGTTGCGCGGCCGTCTCGATGGCGTACGCCGAGTCGGCAACGTCGACGCCGCCCGCGATCATTCTTGCCAAGGTGCTCGATCCCTCGGTCGATCCGGCGCACTATCTCGTCAGCGAAAAGTTTGATGGCGTGCGCGCCATCTGGGACGGCGACGCGTTCTACATACAGTATGCAAACGCTATCATCAACTGCCACGCGCCCAGCACCGTCGTCTGCTGCAAACCCTGCCGGCTACCAGCGCCACCGTCCCGAAGAAACCACGCTCTACCGCGTGGTGCAAGCACACCTCGACGCCTTCCTCGCCTTCGTTGATATCGAGACCGGCGGCGCGGGCCTGCCAACATTTGTCACCGACGAGTTCGACGCGTTCCTGGCCTGCGGCATTCTCGCCCACGGCTTTCTGCGGCTACGCTGCTATGGCTGCAAGGAGGAAAAACTGGTGGCCTTCTCCTGTAAGCGCCCCGGCATCTGCCCCTCGTGCGGCACGCGGCGCATGTCAGAGGCTGCGGCCCATCTGGTTGACCATGTCATCCCGACGGTGCCGGTGCGCCAATCGGTGCTGTCGTTCTCGATGCCCTTGCGCAGTCTCTTGGCCGCCCACCCCGACTTGCTCCTCCCGGTGTTGCAGATCATTCACCAGGCGATTGCCACGTTCCTCTTCACACAGACCGGCCAGAATCGCGAACAGGCTGCCACCGGTGCCGTCACGCTCATCTAGCGCTTCGGTTCGGCCACGAGCGTCCGCTATACGGAAAATTGGAGGTCATCTCTGACTGACCGCACCTGGCCGAGGCTGTGTGAAAACGCCCGGAGAACCGGAGTTGGTGCAATTTCAGGTGTCCTCCAACCATTACCAGATTCAAAATAATCGATTGCAGCGTATTCTAGGGGTTTGTTGAAATTCGATCTATTTCGGTCCCGGATAAAAACAGGGCCGCTCAGAACGCTTCACAATCGATTTGTTTTGTTCAGGTGGTGTTTTCATACCCTCGAATTTTCATTTTTTCGGTGGAAATATTCGAATTTCAACAAACCCCTAGGAGGTCAATTTTTTTCGATGCGGCTTTTCGTTGCGTTTTAACACAGCCTCGGCCGAAAGCCGTCCAACGATTGTAGGCCAGGTTCCGACCCTGAGCCGTCTTTCAGTTTGGCGGAAAGCAGACACTCATTTTGTGTTCACTTGATCCGCGCCCCCGCTTTTGAGAAACCGGGGACTTTCCCATTTAGCTGGACTGTACTGGCTGAATCGGGGAAGTCGGAACACAGCCCTTGCGTTGTTGTTTGACACTCGTCCTGTCAGCCCTGCAAAACCAATCCCTGTCGCCAACACGTCAGTTCAATCCAGCGAAATTCATCCGAGCCCATAATCTCACGCGCCCTTCTTCCTCGCATTCAATGCGGATAAACGCACTTCGTCAGGCGCACACAGTCTCATTTTCGCTGGTCAAATCAATCGTCAGCAACAAAGGAGAACAAAAATGCAACCTAACGCAAATGGACGTCCCGGAAAGAATCTCATTATCCTTGTCGTATTTCTTTGCTTTTTGGCATATTTCACCCTCGTCTTGTTTAAAACCAGCTTTTCATTCGGTGACGATCAAGTCTCACTTTCAATAAGCAGCACTGGCTTGGCTTGTAATGCAGATTGCATGAAAGTTGCGCGTGCAATCCTGCACAATGAAATGTTTGATCACCTTCGCACGACTAGCGCGTCCTTGTTGATTGGCTTTGTTATCGGCGTCTATTTTCTCGGCACAACGCCGTTGCCCCGAAGCAGCCTCGCCATGGCAATGGCCATATGCGGGCCAATCGTCGTCATTAGCGCTTTTTTGGGTGGGACGCAATTTGGAAGTCGCCTGCTCCTTATTGCAATCGGTCTTTACGGAACTGTAGATGGATGGTGGACACTTTTGCGTGCGCGCGCCGCCGAACCCGCACGAAACTGATCGGGCATGGCGGGGGTGAATTAGGCACCATTCTCCCTCTGTCAACGACAAATAAATGCCGCGTAACGCGTGGCCGCTTAGTAGTGACGCGGTCAGCAGGTATTGGCCGAAAGCTGGCGGTCATTCCCTGAAAAGCACTGATGCTGAAAAGCAGTCCTGGAAAAAGGGGCCGTGGTCGATAGTTCTTGCGACCAAAGAAAAATATCGACAGCGGTCCCTTTGATGTTCTACCGAAGCGGGGCACTCTGACGTGTGGTAATCCTATTTTTTTGCGGCGGCCGGTTGCGACGCTTCCTTCAAGACAACGACGTATGCCACAAAGTCGGTCTTTCCTGTGTTCTTCGTCGTATAGGCTGGCCCTGGCACTTGGATTTCCACGTCCCCGGCTTTCCAAACTTTTGTCTCCGTCTTGCCATCGGCGTAAGTTCTTAGAATCGTCGCCCCCTCTAAAGCCCGAACAGCACGGGTAGAGGAACTATTGGGCGTATTCACCTCACCGGGTTTTTGTCGAAGCTCTATCACACTCATCTTTTCATTCTCAGCCAGTACCTTGCGCACGGCATTAGCCTTGTCATCCTTCGCTGCGGGTGACGCTTTTGTCTCCTTCGCCTTCTCCTGCGCAATTGCCGGGCTCGCAACCAATCCTGTCAAAACAAAGGCAGGAACCAAAAGACCCGGCAGCCAACGAAATAGTTTTTTCATCGCAAATCTCCCCAATATCAAATGTCTTGTTTAAGAAACGCACCGCCGCGCAAATTGCACGCCCATCGCCCGAGGACAGCTTGTAAAATTTGAAATAGACATCCGAATCGCCGCCTCCGCCATTTGCTTGGAAGCGGAACCGCGCAATGGCAGAACGGAAATGTTCGCAGGTGGCACCAGAGTACCGTCAAAAGTGGAGCCTTGCGCCCCAAAATAAAACGCTGACTGCGGCTGGAGGCCCAGTTCTATTTTCTCTCCTGATTCAATCCAGTCACACAGAAAATCTTACTACTTTTTCGCAGCGATCGGAAATCCGCGCGCAATCAGCCTTTGTCGATGCACTTGTCGTACGGTGGCCCCGCGCTAACGACCGCTTTCAGGCAAAGTGGATGCCTCTCACGAGGGACCGCTTTTGGCCGTTTGCGGCATTTCGCCGCTGAGGCGGAAATTGAAGAGTTGTCTACTTGAAAACATGATCATTGGACAAACGGGTTTACCAGTTCCACTCCTGTTCCCTGAAAGTCTTCCAGGTTTCTGGTTACAACTTTCAAATCGTAGATCAGCGCAATCGCCGCGATCTGTTTGTCAATCGGATGCTGGTGATTTGGTGACATTAAGCGCCCCCACACCTGGGCGCATTCTTCGTCGAAAGATAACACTCTATCGGCATAATCAGCCGCGACCAGATCAAGCCA